>JAYVMP010000175.1:0-70336 GCA_043758895.1 Bacteroidota bacterium | reverse complement strand
TATTCCACCAACCCTCTATGGAATGGTATTTTGTGGAGTGGAAAGAAAAAATGTTTGATGCCGGATTGAAAATACACCGGAAAATTTTACCGCAAGATGATGTCTTCCGTCAGAGCGTGCGCATCGGGCGTGAAAAAATCAATAAAGCGTATCCTTCAAAAAAATATCATCAAATGGATATTCAATATGCCGAAAGCGTTGAAGAAGCGATTGCCAAATAATTATTCAAGCTGAACTCAAATGTGGAGTCCAAAAAATAGACTCCACATTTTTTTATTGCACACCTAACCCATGAAAACCATGGTTTTTTTATTTTAGAAAAATTTTTTCAACAGATTTAAAACCCGTTGTCCGTTTTCTTCCTTTCCGCTTAAGATATTAGTAAAGGCCAATTTATCGTCATCCGTAATATCGGTCTTAAACTCCACACTATTCTTGGGGATATTTTTTGTGCCCATGTGCCAACTGGGAAAAGATTTCTCCTTGATCGGATTGTAAGAAATCATCATTGGGTTAGTGTGCCGGGAATCGGTTTTGATCTTATCATACAAAGCCATAATCACCTTGGCGTCACCCTCCACCAATTGGATAAATTTGGTGTCGGAGTAAAGTAGTACTCCCGTGATGCTAAGCGAAGGGTTATTCTTTTTGCAAGAGGATAGGATTTTTTCAATCTCCTCTTGTGTACACGTTGGTTTGCGGTTACTTACATAAACAAGTTGCGATAACATAATAATTTTTATTTAGTTCGAATTTTTTCTTTTAACCCATTAACAAATTGATAAAGGAATTGTTTTAATTTTTTTTCATAGATCAATTCGTCCTACCACTTGGAGCGGTTGGATACCAGTGCCGGAAGTCAGGTTTTTTAAATACGTCTTAAAAAGAAATTAAAAAAGAATTAAAGCAAAGAATTGCTACCACAAAAACGACAAGGCACAAAGTCAATTTCCGCGCCTTCTTTGTGGCATGTGCGTTCGTAAAACATCTTTCCTTTTGGCCGGTGATAGCTCACTTCCCTCCACCCGCTTGATCTCCGGGTTTTTGCGCAGCAACTCAAACTGGCTTTGTATTTCGGCCAACCGTATGGCCACCAGTT
This sequence comes from Bacteroidota bacterium, assembly GCA_043758895.1. GTDB lineage: Bacteria > Bacteroidota > Bacteroidia > Cytophagales > Cyclobacteriaceae > ELB16-189. The sequence continues at coordinate 69,237 of JAYVMP010000175.1, read as the reverse complement.
CATAAACCTCCTTTTGCTGATTGGTGGGCGGAGCATCGGCACTGGAAACTTGGCCCTCTTTTGCCATAGCCAGCAACCGCTCCAGCACCTGCGGAGGATTGCGGAAAATATCCATGCGCGCTCCGGTTTGATGCACATCGTGCAAGGCCGCTTCGAGTTGATAAATTTTTTCTTCCCATGAGGCCGATTTTTTATCATCCCCTTTTGCCAACAGTTGTGCCCGCAAATGTTCCATGTCGTCAATCAATTTTAAGGTCATCTTGGTGGAGTTGTAAAGTTGAATGCCCAACGCATATTGCCTGGCCATGTCGGCCTCTGTCGATTTGGTGTTGGGATCTTTTAGCACCTGCATCGGCTGCTTGTATTCCTTTCCGTTCACTTTTAAAACAACGGAGTAGCTGCCCGGAGGCACAGTAGGCGGATTGAGGCCCGGGCCGATGTCGAGGTCGTAGATGAACATGGCGCGCTCACCTTTGTCATCTAATTTCACCCAGTCTTTGCCCTTCGGTTTGGTGCGCAGCTTAGGCATTTCATAAGGCTGAAGTTGCAAATCCCACCACACCCGTTGAATGCCCGGTTTATTTTTCACGTTCATCTTTCTGATCAATTCATTTTGTGCATTGAAGACCTGTATCTCTACACTGTCCTTGGATTTCTCTTTGAGAAAATAATTGATGTCAACACCATCGGGTGGGTTTTGGCCAGACACAAAACTGCGTTCTGTTTTAATCCCGTTGATGGGTTGAAAGCGGTAGGTTTTGCGAAGCGAAAATAAATAGGCTTCCGAATTTTGTACTTGTTCACTGAATTCCCGGATGGGTGTGATATCATCCAGGATGTAAAAGCCCCTTCCATAGGTGGCGAGGACTAAATCGCTAAATCTTTCTTGGATTTCAATTCCATAAATCGGCACAGGGGGCAAATTATTTTTCAAGTGCACCCACTGCTGCCCATCATCGGGAGAAAAATACAGCGACTTATCGGTGCCCAACCACAACAAACCCTTCTTAGCAGGGTCTTCTTTGATCTGATTGACAAAATTGGAGTTGGATTCGGGCAACCGGATGGACAGCCGTGTCCACGTTTTTCCAAAATCGGCCGTCTTAAAAATGTATGAACCAAAATCGCCAACCTGGTGCGCGTCCACCGAAAGGTAACACGTGCCGGCATCAAAGTGGGAAGCGTCAATGTTGTGGATCGTTCCCCAATTTGGCAGCCCTGAAATATTCGCAGAAACGTTTGTCCATGTTTTTCCTCCATCTTGTGTTACGTTCACCAGGCCATCGTTGCTGCCCGCCCAAAGCACTCCCTCTTGCATGGGCGACTCCGCCATGGAATACAGCGTGCATCCATCCCATGTCATCAAATTATCGCTTGCCATGCCGCCCGAGTTTTGCTGGTGAGTTTTATCATTAGTTGTCAAATCGGGGCTGATCACTTCCCACCCTTGACCACCGTTGTTGGTTTCGTGCACAAACTGACTGCCCACCCACACGCGGCCTTTCACATGCTTTGATAAAATCATCGGAAAGTTCCAATGCCAACGGTACTTTGCATTGGCGGGCGTTTCACCAATTTGGGTTTGTGGCCACACCCGCACATCACGCGCGTGCATCGTGGTGAGATCAAACACATCCAGGCCGCCATCATAGCAGCCACTCCATACGATATTGTTGTCCAGGGGATCGGGTTGCGCGTAGCCACTCTCACATCCGCCCACACCATGCCAAGTGCCGAGCGGAATCATGCCGCCACCCAAATACCGGCTTGGTCCGCGATAGCTCCACGCATCTTGCCGGTTGCCATAGACATAATACGGCACACGATCATCCACGGCCACGTGATACATCTGCGCGATGGGCAGGTTGATATTTTGCCAGGTCTTCCCTTCGTTGAAAGTCATATTGAGACAACCATCATGCGCGCACATTATCCGCTTGCCGTCTTTCGGATCGAACCACATATCGTGGTTGTCGCCACCCGGTGCCCATTGTTTAAAGTCTTTTACAAATGTTTTTCCCCCATCAGTCGTTTTCATAATGCCCACACAAATGGTATAGACTGTATTCTCATCGGCAGTAGATACGCGCAACCTCGTGTAGTACCCTGCACGCTGCCCCATCGAATGATTTTTTTGCATCAGCTTCCAACTGTCGCCACCATCTTCAGAGCGGTAGAGCCGCGGCTCAGTATCTTCCACAAGGGCATAAACAATTTTCGGATTGGTATAAGCGACATCCACGGAAGTTTTCCCCACCGGATGATTGGGGCCACTTTCAAGTCCGTTGCGAAGCGGCTGCCAGGTTTTGCCACCGTCTTGTGAGCGGTAGATCCCACTGGAGGCACCACCGCTATTCAACTTCCAGGTTTTGATTTCTACTTGCCACATGGCCGCATAAAGGGTATTTGGATTTTTTGGGTCAATGGTCAGATCTGAGCAACCTGTATTTTCATCGACAAAGAAAACACGCTCCCAGTTTTTTCCACCATCGATTGTTTTGTAAACACCCCGTTCCTGCTGCGGGCCATGGGCATGGCCCAACGATGCCACATAAATAGTGTTGGTATCGGTGGGATGAACAATCATACGGCTAATGCGATACGTTTTTTCCAAGCCAAGGTGCTTCCACGTTTTTCCCGCATCGGAAGACTTATAAACGCCATTGCCCACGGCATGTGCCGGGCGGATCAAAAATGTTTCGCCCGTGCCCGCCCAAACTTGTTTGGGATTGGAAGGAGCGATAGCCAACGCCCCAATAGAAGAGTCCTCCGTCTTGTCAAAAACAGGGTTCCAAGTAACGCCTTGATCTTCTGTTTTCCATATTCCGCCACTTGCCGCGCCCGCATACGATACCATCGGATTGCCCGGCTCACCGACTACGGCAATCATGCGGTTGCCATCCGGCCCAATGAAACGGAACTTGAGCTGTGCAAACAATTGGGGATCGTAGGTTTGCCCAAAAAGAAGTTGCGCCAACAGCGAAAAGCAAAGAAATAAAGTGAGTTTGCTCATGGGTTAATATTTAGAAATGGAATTTAGCAAGAGAAAACGGAAAGCCAATCATTCGGGCGATCGATTCAGTAATCATTTTGATAAGCGGAGCTGACGGTGTGCTTACTTAGTTTCAGGCCTTAATCAAAGGCTGCTGTTTTTTTTCGTTAATTTTACAGTGCAATTAAATTCGCATGAACTTCAAAGAAATTTTTTCGGTCAGCCTTATTCTCTTTTCGGTAATCGATATCGTGGGCTCAATCCCTTTTATTATTCTGATCCGCCAGCGCGAAGGCCGCATCTATGCCGAGCGCGCCACCGCCATCGCAGCAGCTTTAATGGTGGCATTTCTTTATCTTGGTCAGTCCATTTTAAATTTGTTTGGACTGGATGTCGGTTCATTTGCCGTAGCCGGGTCGATCGTGATGTTTATTATTGCCATGGAAATGATCCTTGGGATTACTTTGATCAAAGATGATCCGGACGCCAAAGGTTCGGGTTCCATTGTGCCGATTGCTTTTCCGTTGATCGCAGGCGCAGGCACGCTCACCACACTACTTTCATTGCGGGCAGTTTATGAAGAGGGGAACATCCTCATTGGGATTGTATTGAACCTCATCTTTGTTTACATGGTGCTCCGCTCCAGTTCCTGGCTTGAAAAGAAAATCGGCAAGTCGGGGTTTGCCGTTTTGCGTAGGGTGTTTGGCGTCATCCTGCTTTCCATAGCGGTGAAGATTTTCAAAACCAACATGATGTTAAGTTAGGTTCATCAATTTTACAAAGTGGGAAAGAAAGAACAAATAAATTATTGGCTGCAAATAGCAGAAGAAGACTGGGAGGTAGCGCAAGAACTGCTGAAAAGCAAGCGGTATGCGCATGCGCTATTTTTTTTTCATTTAACGATTGAAAAATTACTGAAAGCAAATTGGGTAAAAGACAATACCGGAGACATTCCTCCTTACACACACAGTTTAGAACATTTGTTTAGCAATACAAATATTGACTTGCCCGCGAAGGATATTGATGAAATGCGTACGTTGAACGCCTGGAACCTGGAAGGGCGTTACCCTGATTATCAGCAGAAGATCAGCAGGATGGCAACGAAAGAGTACACGGAAGAAAAATTTGAATTTGCCAAAAAACTCCGCCAATGTTTGCTCGATCAACTGTTATAAAAATTTCAAAAGAATTTATAGCGGACTTGAAAACACGAGGGTTCGCCCCCAGCAGGGCAATACTTTTTGGTTCGTATGCCAAAGGCATAGCCCACGAAAACTCAGACATCGACCTGGCCGTGTGGGATGATAAATTTAGTGGGTGCCTTCCAGCCGACATTGAACTGATTATTCCATCCAAGAAAAAATTCCACCACCTGTTGGAAGTACACACGTTCCATTCAGCCGATAGCAAAAGTACCAACCCTTTCATTGGTGAAATCGAACGCACCGGTATAGCCATCCCCATCGGATGATCCGCATGTACACCGATGGCGCAGCACAGGGAAACCCGGGACCGGGCGGCTATGGTGTAGTCCTCAAGTTCAATGACGCTGTAAAAGAGATTTCCGAAGGGTTTCGGCTCACCACCAACAACCGCATGGAATTGCTGGCCGTGATCAAAGGGCTGGAGGCGATTAAAAAAAATGGAATCCCCATCACGATTTATTCTGATTCAAAATACGTAGTGGAGGCCGTTGAAAAAGGATGGCTCTGGAATTGGCAAAAGAAAAAATTCAAAGACAAGGCCAACGTTGACCTTTGGATGCGGTATATCCCCTTGCACCAAAAACTAAAACCAAAATTGGTATGGATCAAAGGCCATGCAGGCCATGCCGAAAATGAACGATGCGATTTTTTGGCCGTGCAGGCAGCCTCCGACAGAAAACTTTTGGTGGACGAAGAATACGAGGCGAAATAAAAATTAAGGTTCTACTGGATATATTGTGGTGGAATTGTTCGGAATTTAACATTTGAGCTAAAAACCATTCTGATTTGAACGTTTTTTGATAGCTCTTAATATTTTTCGCCAAATATTTACCACAACATTCCCAGTAGAACCAAAATTAAAAAGCCACTGTCCAACCGACAGTGGTTCCTGGGGCAAGAGCATTGCAAATCAACTTATCAGTTGGCCTTTAACTTATCCAATTCCGCCTGATAAGTTTTAATGAAAGGCTTCTGATTTTCCGGGATGTTTTTAATCGCTTCTTCCCAATGGTTGATCGCTTTTTTCTTATCGCCCAAAGCGGTGTAGCCGCGGGCTAATCCAACATTGGGTGTAAACTTGTCGTTCGGGTTTTTCTTTGCGTTGTAGTTGAATATTTCCATAGCTTTCTCATTCCTGCCAGCATTTAATAATGACCTCCCGTATTGGTGCACAATCTGAACATTGGCATCGGGCATACGGATAGCTTTTTCCATCGCTGCATCGGCATCCGCCTCTTTGCCCATGGCACGAAGCACATCCGACTTTGCCTGCAAGGTGGCAAACTCCTCACGGCCGCCAAGGGCAGGGTCTATTCCATTGTTGGCCCAAGTTAGGGCTTCATCAAGATTGATTTTATTTTGCGCACAGAAAGTTGCGGCCTGAGAATAATTGCGGTAGTCGAAGCCCACGTTTGATCGCAATTGGTTTCTCATCGCTGCAACATAAAGGTTATTTGCATCCGGCACTTCGATTTTAAAAGCGATACGCTTGTATTCCCACTGCAAATAGGCTGTTGCCGAATTGGCCTGCCTGTCATCAAAGCCGTACGTCAAGTATTCGGTAAACGGGGCATCTTTTGCAGTTACTTCAACGCGCAAAGCATCTTCTGTCTGATTGTACGAGTAACTTCCCCAACTGCTCGCATTGGTGGAAAAAATCCAGGTCCAAGGTCCCTCTTTTGCAGTGGCCAAAAAAAGTCCGTACGTGCCCGCCTTCAAATTTTTGCCTTCAATTTTCACATCGTTTGAAAAGGTGATCATGGTATTTTCGTTTGCGCCTGCCCGCCATGGTGCGGACTTCACACCAAAGCCCTGGTCGGCAAAGCCGTAATGCACAAGCTCACCCCAGATATGCCCTGTGCGGTCAACTCCCTGTGGGGTATGGACACGCGGGCTGCTGTACGCAAGTGAAATTTCCACGAGGCCGATGTTTTGATTCACCTTTGCCTTTTGATTGCCTCCACTGGGGGGCGCCAGCAAACTTTGTGCAAACCCATAGCTTGCGAATGCTACCATCGCTAAAGCAGTAATTATTTTTTTCATAAAAAATTTTGGTTGATTAAAAAAAAGGAATGTTCCGCTTTTAACGGAACACTTCAAAAAAAGGTATCCCCTCTAATTGGGTATTTCCGTTGGTCGGATCGGTAACAGGATCTTCAGGGAAGCGGGTTGGATTGTTATTTCAAACGAATCGGAAGAAGGCATCGCCTCTCCATCAATATGGTAAGCAATTGGTTGATTGAGCCGGATTGACAGTCGGTCTGTTTTTATCATCTCAACAAATCGGGACTGTGCTAAATTTCCGGTGAACAGCTTGCCCGCAAAACCTACAGCCTGAGCCAACGGAACTTTTTTGATGAAACACACATCTATCAATTGATCGCTGACCGAAGCTTGCGGGGCAACCCGCGCATTGTTGCCAAACTGTGAAGAATTTGCCAACGCGATGATGAACGCATTGGATCGCATTGATTTTCCATTCATTACCACTTCGGCATCAAAAGATTTAAAGTCAATGAATTCTTTAAACACTAATTTGGCGTAGCCAACTAACCCACGCTTTGCCTTGTTGGCAAAAAGCCCTGCAATGTGCCCATCAAATCCGATCCCGGAAACATTCACGGACAATTTTCCATTCACCAAAACGGTGTCGATTTGTTGCTCTTGGTGATGCTGAAGGATCGCTAAGGATTTTTTGAACGACATCGGCACTCCGAGGTGTCGTGCCAAACCGTTTCCTGATCCTTTTGGTAAAATACCCAAGGGCACACCAGTGCCGATCAATCCCTGTGCCACCTCGTTTACCGTGCCGTCACCACCCACGGCAAAAACAAAATCGACTTGATGTTTCACTGCGTTTTGCGCAAGCTCCACCGCATGACCACGGCTTTGTGTAAATTCGATGGTGCTTTCAATGTTCAGTCTTTTGCACTGTTCAATAATGCGGCCTTCTTCTTCCGGCCGGTATCCCCCGCCCGAAAATTTATTTATGATGAAGAGTGCATGCTTTAACTTCATAAAAATTTATAGCTGTTCACCGTGTCCTGTTTTCCACGGAGGCCCTTGTTGGGCTGTGGCATGGTCACTAAAAGGTTTTAACTTTACTGCTACCTGAACTCAAACCTAACCGAATTTACAAACCTGACCAAACGCTAATTTTATATGACTGACTTCACTCCAAGAAAAATAAAGTTCAAAGCCTGGGACCAAGAACACCGCCTCCTCATGCGATTAAACAATATTGAATGCAACAAAGGCGAATTGATCAAAAAAAATCATGTCTTGTTACAGTTTACCGGCCTGATTGACAAAGAAGGTGAGGAAATTTATGATATGGATGTGCTCTTCATTTCCCTTGATAAATACATTGTCTTCTGGAATGAAGATAAAAACGGATGGTACTACGCAACCTTGACAAGCCGCGAAAACCGCGCTCCTTTTATAACCAAGGATGCTGAACGGATGAAAAGATTTGGAAACTTTTTCGAGCTTTCTAAGGATGCGCTCGACTTCAAAAAGACTATTTTTTGATTTTAGCTTCAATGTATGAAACTGCCTGCCCGATGGTTTGCATCTTTTCGGCATCGTCATCAGGGATTTTTATATCAAAAGTTTGCTCAAACTCCATGACCAATTCGGCATAATCCAATGAATCGATTCCCAAGTCTCTGACAAAACTTGCATCAGAAGTGATCTGAGACTCGGGGATTCCCAATTTCTCGATAAGAATGGCGTTGATTTTTTGTTTTACGTCCTGCATGAAGATTCCAATTTTTCAAAGCTAACCCTTTTCGGGTTTTCTGCCAAAGCCGGATGGTTAAAACCGGAGCAGGAATTCGGTGCCTTCCCCCAGTTTTGATTTCACGGTGATCTGCCCGCCATGTTGCCGCATGATCTGCCGCGAAAGGCTCAAGCCAATGCCCGAGCCTGTTTTCTTGGTGGTAAAAAAAGGAACAAAAATCCGCTCTATGGCATCGGCATCGATACCGCTGCCATTGTCCTTCACTGAAATAATCACGTGCCCCTCATTGGTGTGGGCCGAAAGAATAATTTTTTTATCAGATTGACCATCGAAGGCTTGGATTGCGTTTTTGATCAGGTTGATCAGCACTTGCTCGATCATGGTTTTGTCAGCTTGCACCACCAGGGCTTCTGTTTGCGCCTGCACAGCCGAACTAATTCCGTGATCAGCCAATTCCTTTTTGTGGAGCATCGCCATCTGGTCCAATAAATCCTTTACCAACACTTCCGTTAAATTCGGTTTGGGAACGTGTGTGAGGTTTCTGAATTCCTTCACAAATTTTATTAGCCCGGCACTGCGCTTGCCGATGGTTTGCACCGACAGGTGCATGTCTTCGGTCTCTTCCTTTTTCAAAATAAAATCTGAATTTTTGATTTTGCTATCCAGCTCTTCCTCCACCATTCCTGCCAAAGAAGAAATGGGGGTAACCGAATTCATAATTTCATGGGTGAGCACGCGCACCAAATTTTGCCACGCCTCCATTTCTTTTTCTTCCAGCTCACTTTGAATGTTGCTCATCGAAATAAGTTTCATCACCTCGCCACGTAAGGTCAGCTCAATGGCATACAGAGAAAGATAAAGTGTTTCATCTCCCATTTTTAGCCGGAGCAATTCTCGGCCGCCCGTTTTCAATTTGAGAAATGAATCAACCAAAGCCGAGTCCACTTCGCGCAGGTCATCAAGTTTTTCAACTTTATCCACGCGGAGCAGCCGCTTGGCGGTGGTATTCATGGTTTGAATCGTTCCAGCCTTATTAAAAGTAAGAATGCCGATACCTACGTGTTGCACAATATTTTTGAAGAACTGCGCTACATCGTCAAACTTGATCGGTATGTCTTGAGGGGCCGGCTTTTCAACTTTTTTCTCGATCGGTTTTTCAGTAGGCTGTTCGGCCAAGCGCATCAACTGAATCGTTTGGAAAGCAATGGCAACGAGCAGCGCCAACATGACCGTGAAACTGAATTTGCTGCCCATGGAATAGCCGAGCACAAAAACAGAAGCAGCCAAGATAGAGAGCCTGGTAAATAAGGGTGAGCGCCAATTAAAGTCCATATTTTTCCATCCTGCGATAGAGCGAAGCGCGCGTGAGCCCCAGCTCTTCGGCCGCTTTTGAAATATTGCCGCTGTGCAACTGAATCGCTTTCACTACCGCAGACTTTTCTACTTCATCCAAATTCAAGGTATCCAACGAAGCGATTTCGTTCCCCTTTCTACTAAATAAAAAATCACTTTCCTGAAGCGTGTTTGAATCGGCCATGATCACGGCACGCTCGATGGCATGCTGCAATTCACGCACGTTGCCAGGCCAGGGATATTTTTTTAATTTACCAATCGCATCCGGTGAAATGGAGATCACCTCTTTGTGGTATTTTTTAGAATAATAATTCAAGAAGTGGAGGGCAAGTGAAGGAATATCGTCAATGCGGTCGCACAAAGGCGGAATGTTAATCTCAACGGTATTGATCCGGTATAACAAATCTTGTCTAAACCTTCCTACTTTGACCATGTCGTGCAGGGGCATGTTGGTGGCGCAAATCAAACGGATGTCAATGTCCATGGCGTGGTTTGCCCCTACCCGTGTAACTTGCCGCGATTGCAGTGCACTTAGGAGTTTGCTTTGAAGGCTCATGCCGAGGTTGCCAATTTCATCGAGGAAAAGTGTGCCGTGATTGGCCAACTCAAACCTACCCGGCCGATCTTCGCGCGCATCGGTGAAGGCACCCTTTTTATGACCAAACAATTCACTTTCAAACAGTGTTTCAGTGATGGCACCCATGTCCACCGCTACAAATGAATTATCCTTTCTCAACGAGTTTTGATGAATGGCACGGGCCACCAACTCTTTGCCTGTTCCGTTCTCGCCAAGGATCAAAATGTTGGCATCGGTTTTTGCCACCTTGTCGATCAATGAAAAAACTTCCTTGAGCGAGGCGCTTTGCCCAATGATATCCCGAAACGGTTGGCTGATCTGCTCCTCCAGCATTTGTTTCGCCTTGCGGAGTTTATCCACTTCATTGTATGATTTCTTCAGTTTGATCGCAGTAGAAATGGTGGCAACTAATTTTTCGTTTTGCCAAGGCTTCAATATGAAATCCGTTGCCCCCTCTTTCAAGGCGCGCACTGCCATCTCCACATCGCCAAAGGCCGTGATCATGATCACCACGGCTTGGGGGTCGCGGCCCTTGATTTGCTTCAACCATTCAAAACCTTCTTTGCCGCTGGTGGTATCCTTGCTGAAGTTCATGTCGAGCAAGATCACATCGTAGGTATCGTTATTCAGCAAGAAAGGGATCTTGTTGGGATTTTTTTCGATGATTACCTGATGGTTGGATTTTTTCAACAACATCTTGGCTGCCAACAGCACATCCTCATCGTCATCGATCATCAATATTTTACCGCTCTCGTTCACAGGTTCAAGTTTAGTGGATATTCCTCATAAGAAAAATTATGCCAATTGAAGGGGACCAAAAATGTCTATTCGTTCCGCCAATGTCCAGCTTCATACAAAGATGCCCAAAATTGAACAGAGAAGCTAAATGGATACATCCATAAATCAATCTTTCAATTTATCAGCCGAAAACTCAAAAATAGAAACTTCGTCATTGCTACTGACCAACAAAATCCTTTCATCGGAAACCAGAACAAATCTGGCATCAGCAATCTTCAATTCCCTGATTTTCTCAGTGTACAAATCAAAAAAAACAATTTTACCGAGTTGAATAAAATAAAGTTCCTCGCCAAAAAAACCAAAGTTGTTAGAAGTTGTCTTAAGCTGATTGACTTTTTTTCCTTCTTTGTTGTAAATGTGGATACCTGAATTTTTATCGAGCAAAAAAATCAGGTTTTGATACGCTCTTAAATAAATAAAATCGGGGTGATTTTCTGCAGAGTCAAGGTAAAATTCAGATGTAACTTCACTACGAAATGGATTTACGCTTTTTATAGAGTAATCGGCTTTATCCAATACCAATAGTTTATTGTCACCGGTTGGGCATACCAGCAAAGGGCTGATGGCTACTGATGGATCCAGCGGATAGGTCTCGTTATTTTTAAAATTGCGGTCATAACTCATCCAAGTATGATTCACTTGTTCGTAAACGAAAATTTTAGGATGAAACCAAGGTTCGATCAGGGTCGGGCTTTTTTCATTCTTTAATGATGCCAAGACCTTTCCATTGGCATTGTATTTTTTTATCCTGCCATTTTTGAAAATCAAAAAAAAATTACCGAGCCGGTCAATCGAAACATTTTCAATTTTCCCCGGCCGGAATTCTTTTATTTTTTTTAAGACTTGCCCTTGAGTGGACGAACTAAAAAGTAATGCGGCAGAAAAAAACAATGCAAAGACGGATTTAAAAAAAAGAGCGCAATCCATTAGCCTTCGAATGTCTTTAACGCTATCGATTGGCCATCTAACACAGCGTACGTATTGAAATGCACCCACTCGCCTAAATTGATATAACGGCTGTTCTCTCCTACTTTTAAATCCAACGGTAGGTGGCGATGCCCAAAAATATAGAAGTCGTAATGTTGTCTTTTTTCTAACTCCCTACAATACGTCAATAAAAACTCATTTTCTTCTCCATTGAATTTTTCTTCCCTTGCGTTGTTGCTGATCCTGCTCTTGCGGCTCCAAAATTTAGCTAATGAAATCCCCAGGTTGGGATGGATGCGTGCAAACAACCACTGGCAGACACCACTGTTAAAAAACCATTTCAGCAACTTATAAATTGTATCACCCTGCCCCAGGCCGTCTCCGTGGCCGATCAAAAGTTTTAGACTATTTACATTCAAAACCTGGGGCTCACGGTAAATGACAATACCTAATTCGTTGGTGAAATAATCAAACATCCACATGTCATGATTCCCGGTAAAAAAATAAATGGGCAATCCCTTGTCTCTAAGCTCGGCTAATTTTCCTTGCAGCCGGATAAACCCTTTGGGTATGGCCTGCTTGTACTCAAACCAAAAGTCAAAAATATCACCCAAGAGGTAAATGGAGTGCGCATTGTGTTGTAGTTGATCTAGCCAGGCCACGATTTTTTTTTCACGAACCAAACTGGAATCACGGCCCGGCACTCCTAAATGAAAATCAGAAGCAAAATAGATTTTTTTTCCTTCAGGGAGATTGATTTGCATATCAGTAAAAATAAAAAACCTGCTTTTGCCAGCTCCTCCTGTACAGTTGAGCCTTACAGGTTTTTAAAACTTGTTAGGCAATGCTGTTTATTTCATTTAGGAACAGAGGTGGTTTCGGGGGCAGGTTCTGCACCATTCACACTTCCCAATTCAGGCGCCTTCTTTTCTGGAAGGGCAGCCCCATTGGTGAATTTCTCATATGCGGTCTGGTGGGCAAACGGCCTCTTGCCAATCAATCGCTCCAAATCCGATTGGAATAAAATCTCTTTTTCCAGCAACTCCTTGGCAATGATCTCCAGCTTTTCCCGGTGATGACTCAACAGGCTCTTCGTTCGTTCAAATGCGCTTTCGATGATCTTCTTCACTTCCTGATCAATACGTTCTGCGGTTGCATCAGAATACGGCTTGTTAAAAGTGTAATCCGATTGCTTGGAGTCATAAAAAGAAATATTTCCAATCTCTTTATTCATACCATAAACAGTTACCATGCTGTATGCCAATTTGGTGATCCGCTCCAGATCGCTTAACGCTCCGGTGGAAATTTTTGCAAACACAAGGTCTTCGGCAGCACGGCCACCAAAGGCCATGCACATTTCATCGATCAACTGTTCTGTTTGGTAGAGAAATTGTTCTTTCGGTAAATATTGGGCGTAGCCGAGCGCGGCTGCACCGCGTGGCACAATGCTCACCTTCACGAGGGGATCGGCATGCTCCAAAAACCAACCGGCCACGGCATGACCAGCTTCATGGTAGGCCACGATTTTCTTTTCTTCCGGGGAGATGATTTTATTTTTCTTTTCAAGGCCACCGATCACGCGATCGACCGCATCCTGAAAGTCGATCATCTCCACTTCTTTCTTGTCTCTCCGGGCCGCAATGAGTGCTGCTTCATTGCACACGTTGGCAATTTCTGCTCCGGCAAAGCCCGGGGTTTGTGCCGCCAATTTTTTTATATCTAAATCTTTGGAGAGCTTGATCGGCTTGAGGTGCACTTTAAATATCTGCTCGCGCCCAGCGATATCGGGTCTGTCGATGCTGATCTGGCGATCAAAACGCCCGGGCCGCATCAGGGCCGAATCCAGCACATCAGGTCTATTGGTGGCAGCCAAAATAATAACACCACTATCGGTGGCGAAGCCATCCATCTCCACCAGCAGCGAGTTCAAGGTATTTTCGCGTTCATCATTTGCACCGGGCATTTGACCACGGCCTCGGGAGCGGCCGATGGCATCGATCTCGTCAATGAAAACGATGCAGGGGGCTTTCTCTTTTGCTTGCTTGAAGAGGTCGCGCACACGAGCTGCGCCTACGCCCACAAACATCTCGACAAAGTCAGAGCCTGAAAGAGAGAAGAAGGGCACAGCCGCTTCTCCGGCCACTGCTTTCGCCAACAATGTTTTGCCCGTTCCGGGAGGGCCAACGAGCAATGCTCCTTTGGGGATTTTTCCCCCAAGCTTCGTAAATTTTTGAGGCGTCTTCAAAAAATCAACAATCTCTTTTACTTCTTCTTTGGCTTCTTCCAAGCCCGCAACATCTTCGAAGGTGATCTTCACTTTGCTTTCGGCATCGAAGAGCGCGGCCTTGCTTTTTCCGATATTAAAAATTTGTCCGCCTGGCCCGGCACCACCCGTCATCCTGCGCATGAGCATCCAAAAACCAACGAGCAAGAGAATGAGAATACCATAACTTGTGATCCAGTCGTACTGTCCGCCTCTTTCGTATTCAAGGTCTGGCGCATTGGGATATTTATTTCTGAGTTCGGCATAGCGGTTCTCAAAAACTTCCTGGCTTCCGATTTTGCAGATGTAGTGCGGCCCACTTTGCCCTAATCCCAAAGGGCTATCTTTTCCTAATTCTATTCTATACTTGGCATTTTGCAATGCTTCCGGCTTCAAGGTGATTTGGATTTCCGCATCTTGCTTATACAACTGAACTCGTTTCACATCGTTGCTGGCAATCATTGCTTCAAACTGTGATGTCTGAATGTCGATCAGGCCGCGGGCGCCCTTTAAGAAGGTAATACCGAGCACCACGGCCGTCAATGCTAAAATCACCCACACCTGATAATTGGGTTTGGGAACCTTAGGTGGCAATATTTTCCTATCCTTGTCCATACCTCGCTCTTTGTCTGCCATTGAATTGAATGTTAAAAAAATGAATTAACGGTGTTTTAAAGTAATGGTTCAATCTTCAATCATCGTAATCTTTGCATCGCCCCAAAGTTTCTCCAGCCCAAAAAAAGATCTTCGGTCTTTATTGAAAATGTGCACCACCACGGTGATGTAGTCGAGAAGCACCCACTCTTTATTGTTGTGCCCTTCTTTATGCCATGGGTTTTCTTTAAGTCCTTTTGCAACAAATTCGTCCACCGAATCTGAAATGGCACTCAATTGCTTATCTGAATTACCAGAGGCAATCACAAAAAAATCAGTTACTGCGTTCTTTACTTCGCGCAAGTCCATTACCACAATATCGGATGCTTTCTTCTCCTGCATTCCTTTCACCACCAGGTCGGCAAGTTTTTCAGAGTCAGGCTTTTTCTTTCTTGCCATTAATTAATTTGGGGTTTTATTTTAACTGCTTAAAGTCCGTTACTCAAATTTGACCTACGGCCTTTTTTCGGTAATCAGCACAACATAACTTGCAAATCTAACCAAAAACTATTGTATAAAATCTTTGCCAATACTCTTTTCATCGGACAAAGGCTTGTTTCCGTGCCAGAATGTCATTCCACCAATTCATTGGCATCCGAACTAGCTTCCCAAAGTATTCCGTTGGAGGGAACGGTGGTGATCACTTCCAATCAAACGGCTGGCCGGGGGCAACGTGGAAACACTTGGGAAACAGAGGCTGGAATGAACCTCACGTTCTCTATTTTGCTAAAGCCCTCCTTTCTGCCGGTCAAAAACCAGTTCTACCTTACCATCATTACCTCTTTGGCCATCGCAGACTTTTTAATAACCAAGTCTATCGGGGAAATAAAAATAAAGTGGCCTAACGATGTGCTTGTGCGCCAAAATAAAATCTGCGGGATTTTGATCGAGAATTCCATTCAGGGCGGATCGATCCAGCAGAGCATCATTGGCATTGGGCTAAATATCAACCAGAAAAAATTTATTACGCCATCAGCTACGTCAGTGGCCGCACTGACCAACCAAAATTTTAATTTGAATGACGCGTTGAATTCCCTTTTGGAAAAATTTGAACAACGTTACCTGCAATTACGTGGCGGGAAACATGGCAGGCTTAAAAAGGAATATTTAGAAAACCTTTTCGGTCTTGGCGAACGAAGGCTTTTTACCTCTGGCGATCGAAAGTTTGATGGGGTGATCGAAGGACTCAGCGAAAATGGTGAATTAATTGTTCGCCATGACAACCGGAGTGAATTGTTCAGTTTAAAAGAAATCAGTTTTGTGTTTTGATGGGATGGTTAAAGTAATCTTCAGTGAGTGATCATTCTCCCCAATACTTCCACCCGAGCAACCTTGCCTGCTCAATACGGGCCGTGCAAAGTTGGTATTGAAACTGGATTTGGTTAAGCAAAATACGTTGCAGGTTGGAAGATGAATTGAGCAAATCCAAATGCGTGGCCACACCATGCTGGTAGCGCGATTGGGTCAACGTCAAAGCTTCCCGTGCATAGTTCACTTGGCTTTCTGAATTTTTAATCCGCTCCGCATTTGAGGTCAAGTCGGCTTGTACTTGGGCAAGTTCTCTGCGCAAATTATTTTCGGTGGCCTTCACGGCCAATTGGTTCGCCTCCAATGTCTTTTGCGCGATGTGAACGTTTTGATTGTTTTTTCCGGCATTGTAAATCGGCACACTCAGGTTCAGCCCCAACGCGTAATTAAAAATCAGTGGATTGATGTTGGGCTGGTACCCATTTTTGTAACCCGTGCCTCCAACAAATGATAGAATGGGGTAGCGGTTATTTTCAGAAAATTTCAAATCCATTTCACTCGCCAACGTCCGTTGATTGGCTAACCGAAGATCAAAATTATTTTGCTTGGCATAGTCGGCAATGGGCGACTCCACGAAAGCGGGAAAATCGAAATCGGATGACACCGGCTCCGCGCTCACCCCGGTGGAGTATTCCAGCAACGCTTTTTGTTTCTGCCATGAATTCACAAAATCTACTTTTCGGTTTTCCTCCAGGTCGATGTTGCTTTGAATATTGGTTGCATCAATCTGCAATACATCGCCCCGTTTGATCCGGTTTTCAACGATGGTTTTGTTAGCCCGCAGAAAAGACAAAATCGAGTCTTCCACAGCAATCGCTTTCTTTAAATAAACCATCGAATAATAAACGGTGGCCACCTGAGATGCTACCTGTGCTTTGGTTTGCTCGATGTTGGTGGTGGCCGTTAGCAATTCCGTTTTTGATTTTGCGATCAAGGCATTTGTCTTTCCAAAATCCCAGATCGGTTGTGTTACAGAGAGGTTGAAGTTGTAATTGTTGTTGGGCTGAAACTTAAATTCACTGCCGCCAAAATTCGCTTTGCTTAAAGGAGTTACGTAGGTATAGGATCCGTTGCCCGCCACTACCGGAAGATAATTGCTGCGCGACAGCCCCACGCGCAAGTCGGAGACTTCTGCCGCTTTATGCAGTTCCTGAATGCGTGGAAAATAAGTGAACGATTGATTGATTAGCGTATTCAATTCGTTGTTGGTCTGCGCCTCCGCGAAAGCGAATACAAACAAAAAGGCAATGGATGCAACTATCTTTTTCATAAGGTCCTATTAAAATCGTAAATCAAAAATCGTAAACCGTAAATCCTAATGACTTTCTTCTGAAATTTTTTGCATTGTGGCTTTGCTCACTTTCTGGGTTCGCAGCAAAAACATGAACGGGATCACGCACACAAAAAAGAGCGCGATCAATATAAACGTATCGGCATAAGCCATCAAAAAACTTTGCTTGGTCACCGCCAAGTCCAATAGTTTATAACTAAAATCGGTTGACTGGGTTGAGTTGATGCCCGCATTCACCGCACCAACCTGGTATTGCGACAGCCGCTGAATCAGGTTCGGATCGGATAGCTGCAAATTGCTCACTAAGTCATTCCGGTGCACGGCATACCGCTGTGTCAGGTAGGTGTTCATCACCGCTATACCAAATGCGCCACCCAATTGCCGAAGCATATTGGTGAGCGCAATTCCACTCGGCATTTCTTGTGGCGTAAGTCCTACTACTGCTTGATTGATCAATGGCACCGTTAGGCAGGCTGTTCCTATCCCCCGAAATATTTGTGTCCAAAAGAAAAAGGGAAGCCCTACATCGGGTGTAACGAGCGAAGAAGTGTAGCCATGCAAAATAAAAAACAAAAAACCGATGACCACAAAAAGTAACGGGGGTGTACCAGCCCCAAGCCTACGGCCGATGATGGGCATGCAGAAAATTGCTGCGATGGCACTCGGCACTAACCCGATGCCCGCATCGGTTGGTGTGTAGCCCAAAATGCGCTGCACCAACACGGGAAAAATAAATACCGAACCAAACATGCCGAAGCCTACCGAAAAAGTGAGCACGTTGCTGGCCCACAGGTTCCTTCGCTTCATTACCTGCAAATTGATCATGGGCTTCTCGGCAGTGAGTTCGCGATAAATAAAAGTAATCAACCCCACAGCGGCAGCAATCGAAAGGATTAAGATCGTGGTGTCCTCAAACCAATCGTCCGATTGCCCCTTCTCCAGCACATACTCCAAACTCCCTACGCCAACAGCCAAAAGAGAAATACCCAGAAAATCAATCACCGGCTTTTGACGGTTAGGGTTCTTTTCATCTTCCGTCCGTCTGATATAGCGCAACGTGAGGATGGTAGCCACGATCCCAAATGGGATATTGATGTAAAAAATGAGAGGCCACGAATAATTATCGACAATGACACCGCCTAAGATGGGCCCGATAGTCGGCCCGAGCACAATGCCCATTCCAAACATGGCGGAGGCAATCGGGCGCTTGGCCGGCTCGAAAGCATCAAACAAAATTCCCTGCGAAGTAGAAAGCAATGCACCTCCCCCTATGCCTTGAATAAAGCGCCAGATCACCAATGAGATCAGGCTTCCTGCCTGACCGCACATGTACGAAGAGATGGTAAAAATAAAAATGGATACGATGTAATATTTTTTCCGGCCAAATAACTTGGCAAAAAAACCCGTGAGCGGAATGATTATCACGTTTGCAATCGCGTAAGCCGTCACCACCCATGAGGTATCTTCAATAGTTGCCCCCAGGTTTCCACTGATATCTGACAAGGCCACATTGACGATGGACGTATCAATCAACTCCATGATCGCGGCCGATATCGTGGTGATCACAATGATGGCCCGCGCGAAACCGGTAGGCAATGCAGAAGAGGGTGATGCCGACATCGGGTTACTTCACTTTTACCTCCACCTCCACGCTCAAGCCAGCCTTGAGAATGTCTTTGTATTTTGAGTCGTCATCCAATTCAATTTTTACCGGAACCCGCTGTGTAATCTTTACAAAATTTCCGGTAGAATTATCCGGTGGCAACAGCGAAAACTTGGCACCTGTGGCCAGGCTGAACGAAGCAATTTTCCCTTTGATATCAATATCCGGGTAGCCATCCAACTTCACACTCACCTCCTGCCCTACCATCATTTTTTCCAACTGGGTTTCCTTAAAATTGGCCACGACCCAAAACTTATCGTTGTTCACTACGGTCATTAAAGGCTGGCCGGGCTGAACGTATTGCCCCACTTCCAAATTCCGCTTTCCGATCCTTCCGTTTACCGGGGCATAAATGCTGCAATAGCTCAACCGAAGTTTGCTCAACTCCAGGGCGGCAAGGCCTGTCTCCACCGAGGCTTCTGCTTTTTTGATCTGTGCTTGCGAAGTGGCCACTTGTGAAACCGCAAAAGTTACCTGCCGTTGATTGGACGTCAACTGTTTCTCGGCAGCTTCAAAATTATTGCGACTGTCGTCCAGCTGCTTTTGCGTGATGGCCCCATCTTTAAATAAACCTTCATCACGCTTTAAATCATCAGTGGCCTTTTGCAAACGCGTACGCTGCACATCTTCATTTGCCAACGTCACTTGTTTGTTGGCCAAACTGTTGTTCAATTGAGCTTGGGCATTGGCCAAGTCGGCATGGGCATTGGCCAAATCCGTTTCGGATTGAAGTACTGCCAATAAATATTCGCGATCGTCAATGGAAATCAGCAAACTGTCTTGTCGCACGGTACCATAATCCACCACGGTTAACGAATCAATAAACCCGGCCAACCGGCTTACGATAGGAATCGCATTGGTTTCGATTTGGGCATTATCGGTGGATTCGTAGGAAAAGCTGCACAGCAAGGCGCGAATTCCAAAGAACAACAACACGACCACAACAGGTACAATAATAAAAGGCGCAATATTTCTTTTTTTCGGGGTAGGTTCGGCTGGCTCCATGATTTTTGAATTATGGGACGAAAGTAAACCAGGTTGACTAAATAGTCAATACAGTTGACTATTATTTTTTTTTGACTAATTTTGTGCAACCGTTAGCGATGGCACTCGACCACATCTTTAAAGACACCGACTACATCCAATTGCATGGTTGGGCTAAGGTTATCAAACATTTAAAGGAGCAATTCGATCAATGGGCGATCGACCGTTTAGCGAAAAAGGGCTATACGGACTTCAAAATGACTTATATGCCGGTGATTATGAATATCGACATGACCGGGACAAACAACAATGAGCTGGCCAACCGCGCCAACGTGACCAAGCAAGCCATGAGCAAGGTGATCAACGAGTTGAAAAAGTCAGGCTACATTTCATCCAAAACCGATCCTACCGACAAGCGCAGCACGATCTTCAGCCTCACATCAAAAGGAAAAAGCTTTGTGATGAGCGCAAGAGCAAGTGTTGCCCAGTTGATGAACGAATATAGGAAGGAGATGGGAAAGAAAAATTATGACGACCTTTTGCAGAAATTGGTTTCCATTATCGAGTATAATGATAAGAAAATGAATGGCTGATCGCTTCGACTTTCCCCCCGCATTTGCCCAGCAAATGCAACTGCGCCTCCAAAATGATTGGCAAAAATTTATCTCCGCGCACGCACAGCCCTCGCCCACCAGTATCCGGATCAATCCAAAAAAAAGTTCAGCAAAAGAATTTGAAAAAGTGCGGTGGACAGATTTTGGTTATTATTTAAAGCAACGGCCCTCGTTTACGTTCGATCCGCTATTCCATGCCGGTGCCTACTATGTTCAAGAGGCAAGTTCCATGTTCCTCGAACAGGCACTGAAACAGACGGTGGATTTGACCCTGCCTTTAACTGTGTTGGACTTGTGTGCGGCCCCCGGAGGAAAATCAACTCACTTGTTGAGTTTGCTCGCTGACCAATCGCTACTTGTAGCCAATGAAACCATCCGGTCGCGCGCTACCGTTCTTTCAGAAAATATTCAGAAGTGGGGTTATGGCAATACGGTAGTTACCAACAATGACCCCGAAGATTTTCACCGGCTGGAAGGATTCTTTGACGTCATTTTGGTGGATGCCCCTTGCTCTGGGGAGGGGCTTTTCCGAAAAGATAGGCAGGCCATGCAACAATGGACAAAAGAAAATGTTGACCTGTGCGCCTTGCGACAGCAGCGAATCATAAAACAAATCTGGCCTTCATTAAAGGAAAATGGTATTTTGATTTATTGTACGTGTACCTACGGTGAAAAAGAAAATGAAGAAAACATAAGTTGGTTGGTGCGGGAAAAGAAAGCGGATAGCATAAAGTTGAACCTGCCTGCCAGCCAGGCAGGAGCTGAAAGTGATTGGGGTGTTGAGGAAATAAAAATGGGCGATGTTTTCGGCTACCGTTTTTATCCACATCGTGTAAAAGGAGAGGGTTTTTTTATTTCCGTGGTGCGCAAGAAAGAGAAGCAAGAAGAAATCAGGGTTCACAGCAAAAACATATTCACTTCGCCCAACAAAAAAATAATTGAGCGGCTTTCCAACTGGGTCGCGAATCCCATTGAAACCGGGTATGCCATCCACGAAGAACTAATCATCGCCTTGCCAGAAAATTATATTTACGAAATCAGCTTGTTGACAAAAGTTTTAAAAGTGATTCAAAAGGGAACAGCCATCGCTACCCTCAAGCACGATAAACTTATTCCCGACCATGCCCTTGCTGTGTCAACAAAATTGAAAATTGAAAATTTTCCGAGCGTTGAATTGGACCACGATCAGGCCATAGCGTATTTAAGAAAAGATGTTTTGAATCCATCGGGTGCAGCTCTGGGATTTACCCTCATGAAATATCAAAACACACCGCTGGGTTGGGCCAACTTGCTCGGCAACCGGATGAATAACCTCTACCCTTCGGCTTGTCGGATCCGAAATGAATTTGCACCGACCGTACAAGGTTAAAACATTTTTTTACTTTTGAAGGGAATATGAAAATACTCGGCATCATTCCCGCGCGCTATGCTTCATCACGGTTTCCCGGCAAACCATTGGTGGACATGCTGGGTCAGACTATGATCCAACGGGTTTACTATCAGGTAAAAAAATCAACGCACCTTTCAAAAGTTATTGTCGCCACAGATGATGAACGGATTTATGACCATGTGTTGGCGTTTGGCGGTTTGGCTTGCTTGACGGCAGAAAATCATCCCAGTGGAACAGACCGTTGCTTTGAAGCACTAAAAAAACAACACGAGCTATTTGATTTTGCTATCAACGTACAGGGTGATGAGCCGTTTATCAATCCCGACCAAATTGATCTATTGTGCTCATCGCTAACTACGAAAACAGAATTAGCAACGCTGATTCAAAAAATTGCTACGGTTGAACAATTGCTTTCACCCGGGGAAGCCAAGGTGGTGATCAACCATTTGAATGAAGCCATTTACTTCAGTCGCTCACCAATTCCGTTTGTACAAAAAGCAGAACAACAAGATTGGCTGACAAAAACTACATTTTATCGGCATGTTGGGTTGTATGCCTATCGGGCCGATGTGTTAGAGAAAATCACAAAGCTCAAGCCCTCGCTACTTGAGAAAGCCGAGTCCCTCGAACAGTTGCGATGGGTTCAAAATGGATTCAAAATAAAAACGGTAGAGACCGAAATGGAAGAAAGTATTTGCATCGATACCCCAGAAGATTTAGCGAAGGCGTTGTTGATTTTAAAATCTGCGAAAAGGATTTAGCCCTTGGTCAATCTCAAACAACAGCTTCACGCACATTGTCTAGCTTATGCAGAAGAACGGATTGACCTGGCAACACAAGCGATCCACGCTGCTCAAGCCTCGGCCAACGAAGAAAGCAAAAGCAGTGCAGGCGATAAATACGAAACCGGACGGGCAATGGCGCAATTAGAAATAGAGAAGCACAGCACGCAACTTGCGGAGGCACAAAAGCTAAAACGGGTTTTAGAAAAAATTGATCCCGCTCAAAAATCCGGATCTGCCCAAGCTGGGAGTTTGGTCATCACGAACCAAGGAAATTTTTACATTGCCATCGCTGCCGCGCCTTTCACCCTTGAAGGCAAAACTTATTTTCCGGTTTCACCAGTTTCGCCTATCGCCCAAAAATTATTGGGATTAAAGAGGGGGGATCCATTTACTTTTAATGGAAAGGATTTTGTGATCGGGGAAATTAGATGAGAATCAACCAAGGAAGAAATAGTTTTTCATGGATAGTTCAGCTGCGATCATTTCCTGTAATCTTCCTCCCTTCTCTTCGAGCTTCTTTAATAAACAAATTTGGTTTCCGGCCCGCACAAAATTTTGTTCCGCATAGGTCGCCCCGTAATAAATATCATTGTTGCAGTAATCGGTAAGGAAGCGGATGGCCTGCATGTAAATCAAAAAAGAACCAGCGTAGAGGATAATCGTTTTTTCTTCGGGCGTCAGCTCATCGCCTAGCTGATGCAAATACCCGTGAACTATGGCGTGAAAGAAATCATCGCGAATTTCTATTTTGCTAAAGTCATTTTCCTCTTCATTGGCAGGAGAAAGATAAGTTCGCATCATATCGCCCATGTCGCTGATAAAATAGCCAGGCATAATGGTGTCCAAGTCGATCACGCCTAATCCCTTACCCCGATCGTCAAAGAGCACGTTGCTGATTTTAGTGTCGTGGTGGGTAACCCGATGCCGGACCTGCTCGTTCAATTTTATTTTTTCGTAAGAAACAAGGATGTGCTGGCGCTTTTTGATTTCAGAAATCAGAACTTCCGCTTGTTTTATTCGATCCGCATTTCCGTTCTTTATAGCGTCATCAAATTGATGGTAGCGAAGGGTGAGGTTGTGGAAATCAGGTAAGGTGAGGTGAAGCTTCTTCGCATCAAAGCCTGACAAAAGCTTAGTGAATTTTCCGAATTGCAGAGCCGCTTCAAACGCCTGATCGGGGGTTGAGACAACATTGATCGTGTGTGACCCCTGCACGAAAGGAAAAAGCCTGAAGTAGCCCTTTTGCTTGTCATGAAAAATTTCTTTCTGTTGCTTGGTTTTTATGGGTGATACAAATAAGTAAGATGGGCTTTGCTGTGCCAAATACTGGTCAACCATTCGGACATTTTCGGCAAGGAAATACGGGTTCTTAAAAACCAACTCGTTAATGCGCTGAAGAATAAATTGCTGTTTCCCGGTGGTAATCTTCCAGGTGCTATTGATGAGGCCGTTAGTGAGCGGTTCAATGCGGCCCTCTTCATCGTGGATACCGTATTCATTCAAAACCGATTCGATCATACTCTACCTGGTATTTGCATTGTTTACATCAAAGTATTTTAAAACTTTATTGCACAACAAGATTAGCTAAAAGGCATGAAATTACTGTTCGCCATTTCAGCGAAACATTTGTTAGCTATTGATCTCCATTATTTTTTGCTCACGCCAGGTTCGCGTTTCAAAAATTCATCGTACAATAAAGTCTGGCGGCTCGTCAATGGGATTCGCCAACCGTCAATGAATACGTGCTTGATTTGTGTTTTGGTTTCAAACGGATCACCATCGCATACAAATAGAGTGGCGCTCTTGCCGGCTTCAATCGAGCCGAGCTTATCAGCCACTCCAAAAATTTCGGCAGGCACAATCGTAATAGCTTTCATGGCTTCGGTCTTGTCCATGCCATAAGCCACGGCAAAACCTGCATGGTAAGGTAGGTTGCGGTAATTTTGGTTGTTCCCTTCATCTGAGCGAATTGCCACTTTTACGCCTGCTTTTTTCAATATTCCCGCATTGGCATAGGCCTGATCATAGCGGTCATAATCGCGAGTCGGTATTTCCAGAACCCCGCCTGTGATCACCGGGATTTTTGCTTTGGCAATCTGGTCAGCCACACGCCACCCCTCAGCTACACCGGTGAGCGCCACGTTGGTGATTTTTCTTTCCTTTACCCATTTCAAAACGGTGGCGATGTCCTTTGATTTATTCACTTCAATTAACAAAGTCCGCTCTCCTTTCACCACTGGTAAGAGGGCTTGCATCTCAGGATAGTAGCCCGCATTTTTTCCGTTCGTAGCCGAGTCCACTTTATAATATTGCACGGCCCGTTCCCACACTTCGTTTAATTTCTTTAGCGCCTCCTCCGTTGCCTTTTTTATTTCTTCATCAGTTCTGCGGTCAAAGAAACCCCTGCGTCCACCACTGGGAAAATTCATTACTATACCTTCAAAGCCGGCAAACATTTGTTCCGGTGTGTAGCCATGCAAATTGATCAAGGCAGCAGTTCCGGAAAATATCCCACCCGAAGGTGAGGCCAACGCTGTAGTTACTCCACTTACGCGCGTAACCGGAATGGCCACCGCATTGGGGTTCACCGCGGTGAGTGCCTTCATCTGCGGCACAACATCGCCCAGTTCGCTGAAGTCCTGTGTGCGCGGATCAGACCCAATTTCTGAAAGCCCGAGGTTGGTGCCGCCATCGATCATACCAGGATAAATGAACAATCCCTGGCAGTCAATTACTTCTGCACCTTGCGGAACGGTTACGTTCGTGCCAACCGTTAAAATTTTTCCGTTGCTGATCAAAACTGTGCCGTTGGTGATCGTTCCTTTTGTTATCGTTTCAATGGTGGCATTGGTTAATGCAAACGTGCCGTATTTGCCCTTTGGGTTTTGCGCCTCGATATGAAACACCACAGTGCACAACAAGGCAGTAAAAAATCCAGCTATCAATTGAAGGTTCTTCATAAAATTATTTTTTTTCCGTTCTCAAAATGCCTGTCGCGTTCGCTTCCGT
Source organism: Bacteroidota bacterium (assembly GCA_043758895.1). Lineage (GTDB taxonomy): Bacteria > Bacteroidota > Bacteroidia > Cytophagales > Cyclobacteriaceae > ELB16-189. The sequence continues at coordinate 43,682 of JAYVMP010000175.1, read as the reverse complement.
CTCTTCGGATAGGCCAAATAAAAATTCTGTTCCTTCCATGCAGTGATCTGCTTGCTTATCGCGCCAAGTAAAATCGTCCAAGTTTTGCTTTGGATCGACCATCAACCGCATGTCGGCCGCATCGTTGGCGCGATCAAAACGAACAATGCCATCTACAATGGTGTATTGTGGAACACCATAAATGGAAAGCGGATGGTTTTTAAAAATAGCGATGTCAGCATCTTTGCCTGTCTCTAATGAGCCTGTTCGGGAATCAATCCCCAATTGTTTGGCAGGATTGATGGTGATCAGTGCCAGGGCTTCATCATCAGAAAGATTACCATATTTCTGTGTCTTGGCCGCTTCGTGGTACAGGTGGCGCATCATCTCGGCATCATCGGAATTAATGGAGGTGACCACTCCATTTTTGGTGAGGATGGCCGCATTGTAGGCTGTAGAGTAGTACACTTCAAATTTATATGCCCACCAATCGGAGAATACCGAAGCCATCGCACCATACGCAGCGAGCTCAGGCGCAACCTTGAAACCTTCGTTCACGTGTTGGAATACGATACGTTTGATTCCAAAATCTTTGCACACTTTCAACAGCATAAAAATCTCATCGGCCCGGTAGCTATGGCAGTGCACGATGATGTTGCCTTTCAAAATCTCTGCTAAAGTTTCCAACCGCAAATTATAGGCAGGCGGAGCCCCGCGAAAGCCTCCCTGTCCGGCAGAACCCTTCATCAACTTATTTTTATTGTAGGCATCCCAGTCTTCCGAGTATTTTTTTGCTTGGGAGAACGCCTGGCGAATCACAAACTCTACACCCATGCGGGTGCGCGGCACAATGTTGTTGCCACCACCGTGAACACGAGTCGGGTTTTCTCCCAATGCGAATTTGATGGTGCGTGGTGCTCCTTCCATTTTCATCGCATCGTTATCAAATGTGCCATAGCGCAGCTTCAAGGTTTCGCACTGGCCACCAATGGCGTTGGCAGAACCGTGCATCGCATGAACGGCCGTAACACCTCCACCCAATGCGTGGTAAATCGAAATCTGCAACGGGTTCACCACATCGCCTTCGTTCACCTCGGCCGTTACTGGACTTGTTGCTTCATTGATGCCGTCAATGGCAATGTGCGAGTGCGCATCAATAATACCGGGCATGACAAACAAACCCTTGGCGTCAATCACTTTCACGCCTTGTGGCGCGGCAATATTTTTTCCGATCTGCGCAACCTTGCCGTCTTTAACAAGCACATCGGTTTCAGTCAGTGTTCCTTTTGTTACGGTAAGCACCGTTCCATTTTTGATCAGTATGTTTCCTTTGTCCTGGCCAATAGCCCAACCCGAACAGAGTATGCAAAGGAGAATTGAAAATAGTTTCTTCATAAAAAAATCAGGTTAAAATTTGGGGTCTTTCGATGCCTTAATGGGAAAACTTCCGTTGGGGCCAGCGGTCAACGTTCCCTCAAAGGTGTTCTCATCGATGGTCACGGCTGCTTCGATGGTAATGGTTTCGCCTCCGGCATCATAGGGAAAATCAAAGGTTAAGTAATTTCCATCTAAAGAAACATTGTTAAGTGGAGTGTCCTTTCCTGAAAGACTATTGGAAATAGAGCCTGTTAGTTTCCCATTTTCATCTTTGATCGCCACTTTACCAGTATAAGTACCCTGAGGTGTATCCGTTGTATAGCTCCAGTTACCGCTTGCAGAGATTTTAACTTCCTTCTTCGGTTCTTTCAATTCCATCGTGTACACATTGCCATCCACAAACACATAGCGAACTTTTGCCTTTTCATTGAAATACGGTTTGTAGGTAATGACCAGGTTGGCCATCTTCCCGTTGTCGATCGTGCCGATGCGATCGCTCAGTCCGAGCAATTGTGCAGGCTGGGTGGTGAGGGCTGCCAATGCGGCATCTTCTGGCAAGCCGGCCGCAATCATTTTTCTTAAGTTCGATTGGATGTCTTTTGTCTTGGCACTCAAGGCAGAAAATCCAAACGGAACTCCGGCCTTATTAAATTCAGCGGCCTGTGAAGTATATAGAGTGACTACGTCTTTCCTTCTTTTCTCGAGTGCCTCCCTTTCCAGGTCGAGCGCGGTTTTTGGTTTTTCTTTTTTTGGCTTGTTCGTTTTGGTGCTGTCTTTCGCTGCCTCCTTTTTATCTTCTTTCTTTCGTACCTGGCCTGAAGTCAAACTCTCTTTCTTATCGTCTTTCTTTGGCTCTTCGGGCAGATCGAGCGACAGGAAAACTTTGGCTCCTGATGATTTTATTTTAGTGATGATCGGCCAGCCTTCTTTTACATCGCCAACCATGAGAGGAAAATTCAGGTCATTTTTTAAGGTAAAGACACGCTGTGTTTCCATTACCTTGTCTGACTTGAACAATACGGGGATGCGTTGGTCGATCACGGGATAGAAAGCCTCCAAAATCCGATCATTGGTTGGCCGTGGTATTGCGCTGGGGTTGGTGGCAAAGGCGGCTTGATACGACTTTGCAAGCGAAGCGTTTTTGTAAAGGTCTCGCCACTTGGCCATCACCGCCATCACGGTGTTGGGGTATAAACCTTGAGTGCCCGAAAGTTCGGAATAAAGCGCAGCATTGTTTACCAGCACCATGTTGTCTGGCGATTTGCCACCCAATAACACAATAGCCGAGTTTCCAGGCAAAAAATTTCCGTAAGGAACAACTTGTGAAACGGTGAAGCCAATGTTTCTCAATTCTTCTACGGATTTATCATCAGGATTAAGGAAATCACGCACATCATGTTGTGGTGTTATGCCAGCGCGGTCGGCCGGAGGGTTGCCGGGATCTTTCACCTTCTCTTTTTCCTTTTCTTCTTTGGGCCGGGTTACTCCAGTTCGCGAAAGCCCATCGATGAACCCCGCGTACACAAACATGGAGTCGGCTTTGATGATGATCGCTTCTGGTGGGATCGTAACATTATTACCCACGGCTGTGATCAATCCATCTTTCATCACCACTACACCCTTATCAATTTTACGGCCGGGTGCCTGCACAATGGTCGCATTGGTAATGGCGTAAGTCCGGCCAACCGGTGCAACTGGTTTTTCGTCTTGCGCCAAGAGAAGGGTTGGCACCAAAAGGGAAATTGCAAAAGCAACGCTCCAAGCGTGAGCAGTAAAATAATATCGTTCCATCATAATCAGGTTTTATCGAAACTGAAAAGTAAACGATTTCAATCGGCCGGCAAAACCACTTACAGGAAAGGTGATTTAGAGAGGTTAATGGTTGGGTATTGAAATTGGAGTACTGAGATATTGACCGGCCTGATAAAGTTATTGTCTTGGATTGACTGTCACGATGTAGTATCCCAGCAATAGATCTGCATTGGGTTGCATGGCGTGGTTGTAGATAGCGATCTCGTAGGTATTTTCAGTTTCAAAATGAGAGCCTTCAATCACGTTGGGATCAAGTTTTTTTGAATCCACCACGTATTGATAATCATACCAGCCTTGCTTGATCAGTTGACGCGATTCATAAATTCCGGTGGCCACATTGTACGTCATCCGGTTTTCGGCCGTGCGCTGGTAATCGTTGAACTTGCCTATGAGGTAAACATCGCCATCGTAAGGCGTCTCTGCTTTTAGCGCGAAATCCACGTACAGGTAGTTTCCGTTGGTAGCCGGCTCGCCCGTGTCGGTGTTGTCAATGATATACCCTCCATCATTGTCTTTGGTCTGTGAATACGGGTCATCACCCCGGGGTTTGTCCATGTCAATAAAAAGTTCGAATGGCTTGCTGCTGCGGATGATTTTACCTGTATTCACCCCCGGGTAATTCAGCGACCTAAAATCGGCAAAGTGAAATTCACTGCCGCCCCTGAATTGCCACGCAGGATCGGTCATTTTATATTCCAATTGCGATTGGTCATCCCGTACAAAGCTGGCAGGCAGATTAATCTTGGGGTTATCCCACCGTTGGTTTTGCCGCAGGTTCACGTGCATCGATTCTGTGGGATTCATAATTTCCACATCCTTGTAATCGACCACAAAATTAAACGGCTGTAATGCGGTGTTAAGGGAACCTGCACCTATAAATTCATCGTCTTTAGTAAAACTGATTTGGGTATCAAACACCATCATCCGCTTGGTAAGTATTAGATTTTTTATGTCATCGCGATAAATCACGAGCAAATAATTGCCGGGGAATTTTACAGGTGGTACCTGAAAGCGGTAATGGATGTAGCGCAAGTGCGTGTTGACCGAAAGGGTATAATCGGTAAAGGGGAACTCGTTAAAGTTTTCTAGGTAATCCAAATCCACCAGTTGCGATTGAGTCCAGTCGTAGTTGCAATGGATCAGCTTCGCATAATAGTTGCTGCGCTGGTCTTGCAGGTCGTCAAATTCGAGCAAAAGATTTTGCTGATGAATGGAGGCCGAAGAAGGCTGCAAGAAATCCTGCGTACCGCCCAGGTTAGGATACAACTGCACGGTTTTTATCTGCGGTTCGTAGATTTTGTCGGTGAAGGAGAGTTGCTTTTGCGCAAAGAGGTTAACTTGTACTGCTAATACTAATAAGAGAAGTAAATGAGGTAAACTTTGACAGACTGGCAACTTCCCTAAAGCGCTCACGAAGCCCATCCTCCTATTTCCGAGAGGGTATTTCAAAAAGCTATTTATTGTTGCCATTCGAGTTTCAAAGCTAAACGAAAAAGTAAATCGTTTCGCATTCCAACCTTTAGTTTTATGAATGTGTCTAAAACCGAGACCGGAATAAATGCTCAGTGAAAAAGAGCTTGTAAGGGGATGTGCCAATGGCGAACGAACTGTGCAGCGGGCTTTATATGACCGCTATAGCCGCAGACTGATGGCCGTGTGTCTTCGCTATGCCAAGAATGTGCCCGAGGCTGAAGATATTTTGCAAGAATCGTTTATGAAAATTTTTAGTAGCCTGAATACTTTTCGGTATGAATCAAAGCTGGATACCTGGATGACCCGTATTGCCATCAACACTGCATTAAACCATCAACGACAAAAACTTTACCTACTTCCAATGGTTGATGTGGTTGAGGCCGACTTGCCGGCCGATGAAAAAATAAATTTGGCTGATTTTCATTTGTCTGAATTGATGAGCATCGTCCAATCTTTACCCGATGGCTGTCGCCTCGTGTTCAACTTATTTGCCGTGGAGGGTTATGGACACAAAGAAATTGGTGAGCTGCTGGGGATCAGCGAGGGCACTTCCAAATCGCAATACAAACGTGCAAAAAGTTTGCTTCAAGCAAAATTAGAAAACGTAAAATGCTCTTCCGCCAGGCAGATCCAAAGGAACGATAATTAAAATGAGCCGTGAAGATTTTAATAAAAAAATTAGCAACATGAACTTGAAGTATGGGAAAGTTTGAGGAAAGTTGGAAAGAAGTTTTTAAAAAGGCCGAAGTTTCTCCTTCCGACTCGGTATGGGCAACGATTGACCGTGGCCTGGCCGGTGCGGATGGCAAATCCATGAAAAAAAGAGTTGTAGTGTACCAACGCATTGCTGCGGCTTCCCTTCTTTTTGCCCTGCTTGCCGGCTCTTTCGGTGTATATCGGTGGAGCAGTACCCCTTCAAAACTAACACTGCAAAAATCGATCAAGGATAAGCCCTTGGAACAGGGCCACCAGAAATTAGTAGGCAAAGGAAAAAGTTTATTGGGTTCGAAATCAGAAAAAGAAACAGTTCTTGCCGAGGCAGTCCCTACGGATTCCCCGAAGGAAAATGAAAGTGCTTCAACCACTACTAACTTGGCGCAACGCACAGTGAAAAATAATTTCACTTTCTCAAATTCAATACCTGGGGATAGCAATAAATTGAAAAATAAGTTGACGCTTGCGATGAACGCTCAGTGGGATAATTCCAAAACCGATAAAGCCAGTGAGGAAAAAATGGCTTCCACGCAACGCAGTAAAAAACTACACCACCAAAACAACGCAATTCCCGGGTTGGATCTTTTGCCCATTGAAAAAGTGCAGGGAGAACCTGTTATTACAGTGCTTGTACGAAAGTTAACGGCCATACCCGGTGCCTTTATGAATCGGATGAAGGACAAGACAATGCAAGAAAAATTGTGGGCTTCTGTCACCGCCTCAAGTGGACGTTTTACTTCAACTGCAAGTGCCTATTCAAATCCAGCGTATTCCTATGCTGCAGGCCCGCAAAGTTCATCATCTCCCAATTTTCCTGCTGTAAATGGAACTTCGTATTCGATCGGAATGCTGGGCGGTGTGCGGATGACGAACCGTTTGGTGCTTCAATCGGGGCTGCTTTACATCAATCAGTCTTCCGGTTCGCTTTCAAATATCAATCCCACAAACTCCCTGGCTTCGGTCGCCAACTATATTAAAACCCCTTCGCCATCAACTTACGGCACTACATCACCCTATCGCATAATTAGCGCTAATGAATTTGTATCGGTGCCGGTACTATTGGGTTATCTGTTTATTGATAAAAAAATCGGTCTTCAATTAAATGCCGGAGGTGCAACTGACGTCTTTATCCGCAACACACTCACCGACCCCAACGGACGGCTACAAAGCTATTCGCAGGGGGCAGGGCAAAATTCCCCATATCGATCCGTTGATTTTGCCGCACTAGTAAGCAGTGAAGTGAGTTATAGATTTAGTGGCCGTTACCGGATTTCATTTGTGCCCGGATTCCGTTACTCGTTCAATCCGGTTTTAAGGGCGAATACAAATTCCATAAGCAATCCCTGGCTCTGGGATGTCGGGTTTAGATTGAGGTATATCATTAAATAACTCGCCAAAACATTCGCACAGGCTTCGCACCATCGCATTCAACACAGGTACTCGCCAAGCATTCATTATTTACATAAGCCGGGGTGATCACTTATTTGAAAAAAATGCCTATGCCATTCCAACTTAATCAGGCAAGTGCGTGTCTATCTTTTTGAAACTTAAAAGTCTGGTTATGAATAAAACAATCGCCTCCCTACAAAAAGTAATAGCCCTCATCGTTATGCTCGCGGTGGGTACGCTGCTGAGCTGCTCCGACAGATGCCAGGTAAAAACTACTTATTATAGTTACCAGCCTGTCTATTCAACCACCGCTCAGATCAAAGCAGCTACCGGACTAAAAGTTGCCGAACCGCTGTCGTCTCCTGGAAAAATCTATTTGAAGGACAAAAATTTATTCGTTAACGAAACCGGGAAGGGCATTCACCTTTTTGATAACTCCAACCCAGCTTCTCCGCGACCTCTCGGGTTTCTCAACATCCCCGGAAATTACGATCTCGCTATTCTTGGCAACATTTTATATGCGGATAGCTACGTTGACCTGGTGTTGTTTGATGTTTCCAATCTCACAGCGATCAAAGAGATCAATCGATTGGAAGGTTTTTTTAAAAACTACAGTACGATGGGATTTTATGCAGATCCCGTTAAGGGCATCGTTACAAGTTGGGAAAGGACCGGAACGGTTACGCTCACAGAAAATAATTGCAGTCCAAGTCAACTCCAAAACTGGGGCGGGATCTATTACGGAAAGGGTGTGGCGATGCCTCTGACCAGTGGGGTTAACTACACTGCACAAACTGCTGTTCCCACCAATCTCTCGACCGGAGTCAGCGGTTCTATGGCGCGCTTCACCATTACGAATAATTTTCTCTACGCCATTGATGGGTCAATCTTAGCAGTAGTGGATATTAACAACCCTACGCAGCCCGAACGGAAAACTGATCAACCACTTTTTACATGGCCAGAGACTTTATTCCCCTACGGGCAAAATCTTTTTGTCGGGTCGCGTGCAGGCATGTCGATTTACGATCTCACGTCACCTGGCCAGCCTGTTTTGTTGAGCCAGTTTCAACACATTTACAGTTGCGATCCGGTGGTGGTGCAAGGAAATTATGCATACGTTACGTTGTACAATGGCAACATCTGTCATAACAATACCAATGAACTCCAGGTGATCGACATCACCGATTTAAAAAATCCCTCCCTCCACACTACCTATCCGATGACTAACCCCCACGGGCTTGGCATTGATAAAAATCTTTTGTTTATCTGCGATGGCAGCGATGGCTTGAAAATATTCGATGCCAGCAGTCCTGATAACATTTCTTCGAGGCAATTGGCCCGCTATCCGGTTGGCAATGCGCTTGACGTGATCCCATTGGACAACATTGCCCTGGTCATCGGGGCAGACGGCTTGTACCAGTACGATTATTCAAAACTGAACAATATCAAACTCTTGAGTAAAATTGAAATTGTAACAAAATGAGAATACGCCAAACGATTTTTTTACTCCTCTTGATGGCAGGCACTTCCATTGGCTACGCCCAAAATTATGATTTTGATTCGGTCTATTACACGCCCATCCCCAAGCCACAAGCAAAAATTAGGAAGAAGGCAAAGGAAGAAATTCAGTTGTCAAAGAAGATAGAATACTTTTTCAATGTACAGACGGGATTGCTGGTAGGCTGTAATGATTGCGGCAAAGCAAAGGAGTTAACTTTTAGTGCAACCACCGTTCATGGAATAACGATTGGCAGAAAGCTGAGGGCCGGGCTTGGCCTTGGTTTCGATTCGTACCAAAACTGGCAAACGCTTCCGATCTATGGTGTAGCAAGTTGGGATTTGATTGGCAACAAAAATAAAAATGCGGTGTTCCTGCAAATGGCCTATGGCTGGGCCCATCCCTGGTTTATTCGCGATGGGGCATACGGCAGTTATACTTCCGATCCTTTTTCAGGCGCATCGGGTGGGCGTACGATCAATCCACAGATTGGTTATCGGATGAAGTATTACAATCTTAAATTGTCGATGGCGGTAGGGTATAAATTTCAGAGAATACATTATTCGAGCGCTTATTTTCAGCTTTATCCCAATTGCCCCACGTGCAATTATTACATTACCACTAATCAAATTTCAACTACGGCTATAACTCAAGATATGAGCCGGGTGCAATTGATCATGTCCGTGGGTTGGAAATAACAATTAGGCGAATCTTTACTTCCCCTCCATCTCCTCGATCTCCAGCGCAATCGACTCCCATTTCTTATTTTCTTCCTCTAACTGCGCGTCCACCTTTTCAAATTGCTGTTGCGCCTCCAGGAGCTTATCAGGGTTGCTGTAAATTTCCTGTTTTGAAAGTCCTTCTTCGATGGTTTCCTTTTCCTTGGCCAATTTCTGAATGATTGCCTCCGTTTTAATCAAGTCCTTATTTAGTGCATTGAGTTTGTTTTGATTTTCAGGAACGACAATTTTTGGTGCTTTCTTTGGAACTTCCTTTTTCGCAACATGCACTGCCGGCACTGCATTGGTTTCCTTTTTTTTGCGCCAATATTCGTACTCCTCATAAGTGCCCGGGTATTCTTTGAGTTCATGGTTTTCGATAAACCAAATCTTATTGGCGATCTGGCTAACAAAATGCCGATTGTGGCTCACCGTTACAAAAGTGCCCTTGTATTGCTGTAACGATTGGATCAAAATGTTTTCAGAGATAAAATCCAAATGGTTGGTGGGCTCATCCAACAATAAAAAATTTGCCTCGGAAATCAATGTCTTCGCCAACGCAACACGCGATTTCTCACCTCCCGAAAGCACTTTTATTTTTTTGAAAACGTCTTCATCCGAAAACAAAAAGCAGCCGAGCACATTGCGCAACTCTTGCTCGGTCTTGCCGCTGCCCGCTTGTTTTAACTCTTCCAAAATTTCGTTGTCCACGTGCAGCGACTCCAGCTGATGCTGGGCAAAAAAACCGTAGATCACATTGTAGCCAATAATGCGCTCGCCTTCCACGGGCTCAGTATCCGCCAACATCCGCAGCAAGGTGGATTTTCCTTTTCCGTTTGCACCGATCAAGGCGATTTTATCACCTCGCTCAATCGTTGCATTGGCGCGTTTTAAAATGTCGAGTGGCCCATACGATTTGGACACGTCCTTCAGCGTGACCACTTGGCGGCCGGAAGGTTGTTTAAAGGTGAAACGAAAATTTACTTCAGCCACATCATTCACTACCTCTTCAATTTTATCCATCCGGTCTAAGGCTTTTACGCGCGATTGCACTTGCTTCGATTTTGTTGCCTTTGCCCGAAACCGCTCGATGAACCGCTCCGTCTGCCGGATTTTGGCCTGTTGGTTTTCATACGCGCCCTGCTGGATTTCTTCACGCATTTCTTTTTCCTGCAGGTAGTAAGAATAATTTCCTTCGTAGGTCACTAACTGTTGGTTGGTAACGTCCACCGTTTTAGTGATCACATTATCCAGAAAAGTGCGGTCGTGCGATACAATGATCACCGCACCATCGTAATTGCGCAAATAGTTTTCAACCCATTCGATGGATGGAAGGTCCAAGTGGTTGGTCGGCTCATCGAGCATCAGGCAAGAAGGTTTTTCCAAAAGCAATTTAGCCAGCATCACACGCATGCGCCATCCACCCGAGAATTCGCGCAACGCGCGATGCAAATCCTGTGTAGAAAAGCCGATCCCTTCCAAAATCTCTTCGGCCTTCGACTGCATCGTATAACCATCGAGGTGTTCAAATTTTTCCTGAAGTTGAGTGAGTTTATCCACCAAGTCGTCCGTGTATTCGGTTTCGAGTTGGTGCAATATTTTTTCGATTTGCCGTTGTGTTGCCACTGCCTCTTTAAAGGCGCCCATCGCTACGGTAAGGATGGCATCGTCCGTTTGATACGAGAGGAGGTCCTGGTTGAGAAACCCGATGGTACAATCCTTGGCTTTGCTGATAGAGCCTTCGCTCACCGTCAGTTCGCCATCCAGGATTTTGAGCAAGGTGGATTTGCCGCGGCCGTTCAGTCCGATAAGCCCGATTTTGTCGTTGGGGCGGATAAACATGGACGCATTTTCATAAAGTGCCCGTCCACCGATGAAGTAAGAAATATTTGATACGGAAATCATAATTTAAAATCGCGGCAAAGGTAGGCTTTTGAATTTAAAAATTTGACACGGCCAGATTCGCTGTCGCTTAATGTGGTCAGGTAACTCCATTTTAATTACTTTTAGGGAAATTCTTTATTCAAAAAAAACATGGTCACAAACATTGGATTCAAAAAAGCTTTGGTTTTCTTTTTGCTGAGCTCATTCACAGCTTGCCATGCACCCAAAAGGGATGGCGAGCTAACCACGATGGATGCCCTTATTCCAAAACCACAGTCGGTAACCAAAACAGGAAAAGAATTTGAAATCACGGATAAGACAGCGATTTATGTAGATAGTGGCTCTGAAGAAATCCTTTCTATTGCTAATTATCTATCGCAAAAATTACGACCGGCCACAGGTTTCGGGTTTCCGGTAAGCGTTGGGTCTGGCGAGCCGGCAACAAACGGCATTGTGTTTGTTCAATCGGGTGCCGATGCTCAATTAGGTGATGAAGGCTATGAACTGACTGTTACCGAAAATCAAGTAAAACTAACTGCGCCAACAGCAGCTGGGTTGTTTCGAGGCATTCAAACTATCCGCCAACTTTTACCGGCTGCTATTGAGAGTCCGGGTTTGCAAAAAGGAATCAAATGGACAGTTCCAACAGGTACCATCCGCGATTTCCCAAATTATGAATGGCGCGGCATGATGCTCGATGTGGCACGTCACTTTTTTAGTGTGGAAGAAGTAAAAAGACTGCTGGATGAAATGGCCTACTATAAACTCAATGTATTTCATTGGCACCTGAGCGATGACCAGGGTTGGCGCATCGAAATCAAATCTTGGCCTAACTTGACTGCGCATGGCGGTTCTACACAGGTAGGCGGAGGCAAAGGTGGATTTTATACGCAGGACCAATACAAAGAGGTGGTGAAATATGCAGCCGAAAGGTACATTACCGTGGTTCCCGAAATTGACATGCCCGGCCATACTAATGCTGCATTGGCGTCTTATCCAGAATTGAACTGCAGCGAGCAAACCATAAAACTAAATCCGGGAAATGAAGTGAAGCGCAAAGTACCCGGGTTATACACCGGAATTGAAGTGGGTTTTAGCACGCTTTGTACAAGCAAAGAGAGTACTTACAAGTTTGTTGACGATGTAGTTCGTGAACTGGCGGAGATAACGCCCGGCCCTTATTTGCATATCGGTGGCGATGAAAGCCATGCTACCAAAAAAGAAGATTACATTCCCTTTGTGAGCAAAGTGCAAGAGCTAGTCATCGCCCATGGCAAAAAAGTTGTAGGTTGGGATGAGATGGCCATCAGTACGTTACAGGGCAACGCCATGGCGCAAGTGTGGGCAAAGGCAGAAAATGGAAAACTGGCGATTGCCCAGGGAGCGAAGTTGATCATGTCTCCGGCAAACAAAACCTATTTGGACATGAGCTATGACTCCACTTCGAAGCTTGGATTACATTGGGCCGCTTACATTGAAGTGGACAGTGCCTATGCGTGGGATCCCACCACGTATGCCAAAGGAATAAGCCGCAAAAATATTTATGGCGTAGAGTCTGCATTATGGTCGGAAACAATTCAAACCCGAGCGGACATTGATTATCTCACGTTTCCCCGTTTGCCCGGCCATGCCGAGATCGGTTGGTCTGCAACACCAGACGGAAAACCCAGTTCAAGAAATTGGGATGAGTATAAAGTTCGGCTGGCTAATCATGGCCCACGTTTTAAAGCGATGGGTATTAATTTCTACCGATCCAAGTTGGTGCCGTGGGTGGAGTGATTGACTCTTTCATGAATCCATCCAAAGAATTTGGATTAATAGGAGGAGAGGCATTGATTATTTTCTGATCAAAGGAACAGAAAATTTTATTTTAGAAACCGATAACCTTTTTCAGGATGTAGTTTAATGAATGGACGAGGAGAAAATGGGTATTTTCCCTGTTCAGGATTGTAGAAGTATTGATCGACTCGGTTTGTTGTGAGGACTGTATTGGGTTTTAAAAAAAGAGTAGCTTTACACCTATTGGTTACGCCTATGATCCTGACCACTTCGGTACCCCTGATTCTCCTCTCATAGGAGGTACTTTTTTCAGCTGATATATGCCTTCCGTTTCCAATTTTTAAATCCTTGTCAGTTCAATTATGAAATTCATTTTACGTATTAGGTATTTTTTTCATCTGTTTAGAATTGCCATCAAAGGCGAAGAACAAAACTTCACGGACGGCAGCATCAACAAGGCCATTTTTTTATTGTCCATTCCCATGATCCTGGAGATGGCGATGGAATCGGTCTTTGCCGTAGTAGATATTTTTTTTGTGAGCCGGCTCAACAACAGCGATGCGGTAGCCGTCATCGGGCTAACTGAATCACTGCTGGCATTGGTGTATTCCGTTGCCTGGGGCGTGAGCATGGGCGCCACGGCACTGGTGGCACGAAGGGTTGGCGAAAAAGACCCTGAAGGCGCTGCTGTGGCCGGTGTGCAGGCCATGATTGTTGGTGTTGTGATTTCGTTGTTGGTTTCACTATCCGGATTGTTTTTCTACGATGACTTGCTGCGGTTGATGGGTGCATCCACATCGGTGATTCAGATCGGTTCGGGTTTCACCCGTTGGATGCTGGCCGGAAACATGACAATCATGATGCTGTTCCTTATCAATGGAATCTTTCGCGGGGCGGGCAATGCAGCGGTGGCCATGCGGGCCTTGTGGCTGGCGAACCTGATCAACATGGCACTTGATCCAATCTTGATATTTGGACTTGGCCCTGTTCACGCTTTTGGTGTGGAGGGTGCCGCCATTTCAACAAACATTGGCCGAGGCATCGGTGTGCTTTTTCAATTGTACTATTTGTTTTCCGACAAAGGCATTGTGAAAATGAACGCCAAAAATTTTAGGTTCGACTGGAAAATAATCAAGCACGTGCTTCAGGTGTCCGCTGGCGGCACAGGGCAATTTTTGATTTCATCCGCAAGCTGGATTTTCCTCGCCCGTATCATTTCACATTTCGGCAGTGCGGCCATGGCGGGCTACACCATTGCCATTCGGGTGATTGTATTCACGATCCTTCCATCGTGGGGTATGGCCAATGCCGCAGCCACACTCGTTGGACAAAACCTGGGGGCAGGCCAACCGGAGCGGGCGGAGAAATCGGTGTGGAAGACTGGGTTTTACAATATGGTGTTCCTCGGTTTGGTGATGTTCGTCTTCTTGTTTTTGTCAGCACCAATCCTTCATTTCTTTTCTACCGATGAGATGGTTGTTGAATATGGAACACAATGTTTACAGATTGTGGCGTTCGGTTATTTATTTTACGGCTACGGCATGGTGATCACCCAATCGTTCAACGGGGCGGGCGACACCAAGACTCCTACCCTGCTCAACTTCTTTGGGTTTTGGTGTTTTCAAATTCCGTTGGCATACCTGCTCGCTATCCAATTAAATTTTGGCCCCAATGGCGTGTATGCAGCTATTGCTATTGCCGAATCGGCAATAGCCGTGGCAGGAATATATTTGTTTAGAAGAGGAACCTGGAAGACAGTCAAGGTTTAACTACCGGCATAAGGTGAAGCCCTACACAACTAAACCCATTAAGGTTCCACGTTTCGAAGAGGCGGCCGGTTTTTACACCTCACCCAAACGATCGGAGGCGATGAAAAAAATCCGGTCAAAAAATACTAAACCAGAAATCACACTGAGAAAAGAACTATGGTCGCGGGGCTATCGGTATCGAACTAATGTAAAAAAAATCCCAGGTAAACCCGACATTGTCATTACCAAATACAAACTCGCCATTTTTGTGGACGGTGAATTTTGGCACGGCCACAACTGGGACGAAAAGAAAGAGAAAATAAAATCCAACCGCGGATTTTGGATCCCTAAAATCGAGCGCAACATCCAACGAGATGATGAGGTGAACGAGCAGTTGGATACACTCGGCTGGACAGTGATCCGTTTTTGGCAACACAAAATTGTCAACGATCTTCGTGGTTCTATTCTTGTAATAGAAGCCCTTGCCCACACACCCCCTGCGTTAAGAAATAACTTTGAACCGGACGGGGATTTTAGCAACTTTACTTCCTAAACAAAATAATAGATCTTCTCATGAGAAAATTAATTTGCCTTTTGTTATTGGCAGCGGCCTGTTCGCCCGCCAAAAAAGAAAATCAAGAAACACAAAGTGCTCCTGCATTGGTAGCTGAAGGAACTGGTGCTTCATTGCCCTCCCTTACCGATGCCCAAAAAACAGAAGGATGGAAATTGCTCTTCGATGGAAAGACCCTCAACGGCTGGCAGATTTTTAAAGCTCGCAAAAACAACACCTGGGAAGCAAAGGATGGTGCATTGCATTGCAAACCGCTCAATGAAAGTATGAAAGGCGATGGCGATGAACGCGCAGACCTTATGACGACCGATGAATTTGAAAATTTTGAGCTGACATTTGATTGGAAGATTTCTCCGCAAGGCAACAGCGGGGTGATGTTTCGTGTGACGGAAGAATTTGAGCAACCTTATTACTCAGGCCCTGAATTCCAAATAAAGGATGATATTGGATATCCGGAAGTCCCCAAAGAATTGAAAGAGTCTGGAGCCAACTATGGCATGCACGCAACGGTGCCCAAAACATTAAAACCTGTGGGCGAATGGAACACTGCAAAAATTGTGGCCAACGGAAAACATGTAGAACATTGGCTCAACGGTCAAAAAATTGTGGAATACGAATTGGGTTCACCCGACTGGGTCAAGCGCAAAGAAAACGGCAAGTGGAAAGAAGCCAAAGGATATGGCATGGCACCCAAAGGCCACATCGACTTGCAAGATCATGGCCACGAAGTGTGGTTTAGGAATGTGATGATTAAAACGCTTTGATTCTCGTTCGTTTCTATCCGTTGAACGAATAACGGTTTTCGAATAACCAACAACGGATTTTATGTGCGGCATCACCGGAATTTTTGCGTTTAACCTCGTTGGCAAGTTTAATCTGGTCAACATAACTGCAGCCACACAAACCCTCGCCAAACGCGGGCCTAATAACCAGGATATTTATCATGACGAATTTGTTGGCCTCGGTCATCGCAGGTTGAGCATCATCGATACGAGTGCCGTAGCCCATCAGCCGATGTGGGACGAGACGAAACGGTACTGCATCATTTATAATGGCGAGATCTTTAATTTTTTAGAATTAAAAAAAGAATTGGAAGTGAGAGGAGTTACTTCCTTCTTCTCTCACTCAGACACAGAAGTGCTTCTTAAACTTTTTATTCTTGATGGGGAGAAGTGCCTGAATAAACTGAATGGTTTTTTCGCATTTTGTATCTATGATAAACAAGAGCAATCTTTTTTCCTCGCCCGCGATCGCTATGGCGTAAAGCCTTTGCTTTACCAGTTTGATGAAGATAAGTTTCTGTTCGCTTCGGAGATGAAATCCATTCTCGCGTATGGCATTGAGAAAGAACTAGATTACACTTCATTGCATACTTACTTGCAACTTAATTACATCCCTGCGCCACGCACGATTTTTCAGAATGTAAAAAAACTTTTGCCGGGACATTTTTTGGAAGTTAGAAGCAGGAAGTTAGAAGTTAGAAGTTATTACTCAATTAGTCAACAGTCGATAGTCGATAGTCGACAGTTGACTTACGATAACGCTAAAGAAAAATTCAAACAACTCCTCGAGGCCTCTGTCCAACGCAGATTAATAGCCGATGTACCATTAGGTACTTTCTTAAGTGGAGGAATTGATTCATCAGTCGTTACAGGTTTGGCAGCAAAACATAAAGCTAATCTTCACACGTTCTCCATTGGTTTTCGCGATGAAAAGTTTTTTGATGAAACCAACTATGCGAGATTGGTCGCCAAGCATTTTAAAACAGAACACACCGTTTTCTCGTTGACGAACCATGATCTGTACGAACATGTAAGCTCTATTCTGGATTACATCGATGAACCTTTTGCCGATTCATCTGCCATCAATGCTTTTATTTTGAGCAAAGAGACTCGCAAGCATGCCACCGTAGCACTTTCGGGTGATGGCGCAGATGAACTGTTGGCGGGCTACAACAAACACGCAGCTTTTTACCGAGCTATTCATTCGGGTTGGAAAGAGGCGCTGGCTGGTTCGTTGTTGCCGTTGTGGAAGAACTTTCCGCAGTCGCGGAACAATTTTTTTAGCAACAAATCAAGACAGTTGCAACGCTTCGCTGAAGGCATGAAACTTTCTTCGAAGGAACGGTACTGGCATTGGGCTGGTTTTGCTTCACGCGAAAAAGCGTATCAATTATTCTCAGAGAAATCAAAGAGCAATTTTAATGTACATGAATTTGATCTGCTCAAAGACAATTTATTAAAACCCATTCCCGACAAAGAAACCATCAACGATATTCTACTCACCGACATGAATTTGGTATTGCCCAACGACATGCTTGCCAAAGTGGATCTGATGAGCATGGCCAACGGGCTGGAGGTGCGCACGCCATTTTTGGATTTCGAATTGGTGAATTTCGCGTTCTCCTTGCCTGGCGAATTTAAGATCAATCCGAAAATCCGAAAGCGAATCGTGCAAGACGCGTTCAAAGATTTTCTTCCTTCAGAATTGTATAACCGACCAAAGAAGGGTTTTGAAGTGCCGTTGTTGAAATGGCTTCGAAAAGAAATGAAATCGTTGATTGAAGACGACCTGCTTTCAGAAAAATCTATCCTCGAGCAAAATATTTTTAACTATTCGACTATCGCACAATTAAAAAAACAACTATTTTCATCCAACCCTGGCGATGTGCACGCACGCATCTGGGCGCTACTTGTTTTTCAATGGTGGTGGAAGAAGTACTTTCGTTGAGCAGAGACGCTTTTTTTATTTTTGAGATGGCTTCTATCAACATTCTTTTAAATCATTTTGCAGTTCCTTGCAGTTCAAAGTTGTCAAACTCTACGGTTTGATTAGATAAGACCCTCACTCCAAACATGCTGCCGTAATCAAGATCAACTGGGAATTTGTCAACCCAATGCTCGTTTATTGAAAATTGAAGGTAATCACCCCTCTTTTCTATGAGCAGTACATTGCTCACATTTCCCTGATTGATGAACGAAGACAAAGTCCAGGGTTTTGGGGTGATCCATTTGTTCCTGAACTTTAAAATTTCGTAATGACCACTACCGGAGATGATAAAAAGATTGTATGAATCCGAAGAGTTATTGGAACAATACTCTAACCCGAAGCCGTTGCTGTTAACCCCTTCCACCCACGTCATTGATACCGAGCAACTAAAATCTTTTGTTAAATCCAGTTTTTCCAAAATCCTCCAAGCACGATAATTCAGCTTGGCTGAAATTCCCTTTATCCTTAATTTACCAGAAATAATGGTCATTTCATGATCAGCGGTGGAGTACAAGGGCCAGCCATTTCTGTTATCTGAAAAATCATCGAAGAAAAAATAAGGAACTCCTCCTTTTGGTCTTTCCAATGAATCAAGTTGCTTTTCCGTTTTTGAAATATCTTGACCAACAGTTACCGCAGTGCTGACAAGCGGCACAAGGAGGGACAGGATGAGTCGGTTCATTGGAATCAAATATTTTGTTAAAGATATAGTTTTCCGATTGTTCGTTGTTAGAACTCATCTCAAAAATATCATTGTTATTGCATCGAAGTAAAGCAATCCTCAATTCGGAGTTTTAATAGGGGATTGCTTTGGTCCGTCCTCGCAAAGACGTGTTTTTATTTTTTGAAATGGCTTCTATTTAATGGTTGCCCAAAGTAGCGGTACGAATGACCATTTTCCAACTAACGGCAGCGGTAACTACTTGCTATCCCTCAATGTCACTGTGCGGTTAAACACCAACTTCTCCATTGTGGAATCCGCATCCAAAACAAAATACCCCATCCTCAAAAATTGAAAATGATCTTCGCGTTTGGCGTTGAGCAATTCCGGCTCAACGTAAACCCTTGGCAACAGTTGCAGTGAATTCGGGTTCAAATGATTTTTGAAATCATCTTCAATCGCGCTCATGTCTTCGGTAAGGAATAATCGATCATACAACCGAACCTCTGCCGGCACCGCATGTTGCACACTCACCCAATGGATCACGCCCTTCACATGAAGGCCTGACGTATCGTGTCCACTGCGACTTTCGGGAAAGTAGGTACAATGAAGTTCAGTCACGTTGCCCGCACTGTCTTTGATCGCTTCATCGCACTTGATAATGAAACCGCTTTTCAAACGCACCATTTGCCCGGGCGCCAAGCGGAAATATTTTTTCGGAGGGTTCTCCATAAAATCCTCTTTTTCAATCCACAACTCGCGACTGAACGGCATCTCGCGCGCACCGGCATTTTCCGCCTCCGTGTTGTTCTCGCTCGGCATCATTTCTGATTTTCCTTCTTCGTAGTTGGTGATCACTACTTTCAATGGATCGAATACCACCATCCTGCGCAAGGCAGATTTATTCAGTTGGTCGCGCACACAAAACTCCAGCAAGCTGATGTCGATCAGGTTGTCGCGCCTGGCCACACCGATCTTATCGCAAAATTCGCGCAGGCTTTCGGGCGTGTAGCCCCTGCGCCTCATGCCGCTAAGGGTAGGCATGCGCGGGTCGTCCCAGCCGTTCACTAAATTTTCGTTCACCAGTTGCAACAGTTTGCGTTTGCTCATCATGGTGTACGTCATATTCAGCCGCGCAAATTCATATTGCTTGCTCGGAAAGATTTCCAGTTTCTCAATGCACCAGTTGTACAGTTCGCGGTGTGGCACAAACTCCAGCGTACAGATGCTGTGAGTGATCCGTTCGATCGAGTCGCTTTGGCCGTGCGCGAAATCGTACATGGGATACACACACCACGCATCGCCCGTGCGGTGATGATGCGCGTGTTTGATGCGATAAATCACCGGGTCGCGTAGCAGCATGTTGATATGTGCCATATCGATCTTGGCACGCAGCACTTTGCTGCCGTCAGGATGTTTGCCTTCCTTCATCTCGGTGAAGAGCTTCAGGTTTTCTTCCACGGAGCGGTCGCGGTATTTGTTGTTAGTGCCAGGATGTGTTGGCGTTCCTTTTTGTTGTGCCATCTCCTCACTTGTGCTGTCGTCCACGTAGGCGATGCCTTTCTTGATCAGCGTCACGGCAAACGCATAGAGTTGCGGAAAATAATCCGATGCATAGAGTTCTTCCGCCCACTCAAAGCCGAGCCAGCGCACATCGCTCTTGATGTTCTCTACGTATTCGGTTTCTTCCGTCACCGGGTTAGTGTCGTCAAAGCGCAGGTTGGTTTTGCCCCCATACTTCAGTGCCAGTCCAAAATTCAGGCAAATGCTTTTGGCATGGCCCAAATGCAGGTAGCCGTTGGGTTCGGGTGGAAACCGCGTGGCAATGGTTTTGTATTTGCCTTCCTTCATATCGCGTCCGATGATCTCTTCCAGAAAGTTCAAGCTCTTCTCGTCAGTCATAAAATTTATAAGTCAGTACTGTCAGTTACTAAAAGGACTTCAAAGGTAAATAATGAACAACAAAGTTTAAGATAGAAGAAAATAATTGTGGGATAGGCACACCAGTGGAAGGAATGCAAGTAGAAAGCAGGTAAACTCAAATCTAAAAGAAAAGCCGGGACATAGTTCCCAGCCTTTCAGGTTAAAAAACTTACGGCCAGCGCAGCAAAAAATAAGTTACTGCCTTTACAAACACCTGGCCAAGTAAGAAGGCACACCGACACCGGCAAAAAATTATTACTTCCAACAACCACTACGAATGGAGTAAAACCAGTCGTGTCGGATATGCCATGCCTTTCCCCGTTATCAGGTAATCGTTCTTCGTTATCGCCCTTAGCCATTAACGACTAACAGATAACCAGTAACGGATTTAATCCACATTGTCATGCAAAAATTTATTGTTCCCCAGCAAGTTGTTATCATCGTTCAAGTTATACCGCGAGATAAAGGGCTCGGAAGAATGGGGCACATCGTTGTCCACCTTCACCCCTCTTCGTAAATAAGCGGGCAAAGTCCACTTTTCGTTGAACTCTTCTTTGGTCATCTCCTGCTTCCGGTTGGCTTTCAGTTTTTCCCTCCGCTCTTTTGCTTGTTGCTCCAACCTCTCCTTGGTTTTGCGTACCTGCATCATGCCCTCCTCGTTGATCACTTGGTCGGCAGCGATTTCATTGCCCACTTTAAATTCATCGTCTTCGGCAAAGAGGCTTTCTTCACCCTCCTCTTCCACAAATGAATTGGACGATGGTTTTAAGTCAAAAACATAGGAACGTTCTTCCGTTTCTTCCTCCTTGTCGAGCGGTTGGTATCCCGGTTTGTTGAGGATCGGCTTATCGGCAGGGCGAGCCACAACTGGTTTGTCAACAGGCTTTTGAACATTCGGTTTCTCAGGCTCTTGAAGTATCGGGCGATCACCATCGTCTTTCAATTTCAACTCGATTTCTGCCCCGCGTTGGTTCACCGAGTTGTCCGGTTGTTCAAACAAAGAGATTTGCGAGCGGTCCAATTCGCGTGTGGTCTTCTCCATCTTTTTTTCTTTTCCTTCGCTGATGAACCCCGTGGCAATCACCGTTACGCGAATGCGGTCACCAAGACCTGCATCGACACCGTGACCAAAAATCACTTCGGCCTCTTCGCCCGCCTGCTGTTGAATGTATTCGGTAATCGCAGTCAACTCATCCATTTTCAATTCAGCTTCCTCACCCGAAATAATGGAGAGCAAAATTTTCTTGGACCCCATGATGTCATGGTTATCGAGCAGCGGAGAAGCCAATGCTTGCTGTGCCGCTTTGATCGCGCGCGTGTCGCCACGGGTTTCCGCAGTGCCCATCACCGCAGCACCAGCGTTCAGCATCACCGTGCGCACATCTTGAAAATCAACATTCACATATCCCGCCAAGGTGATTACTTCCGCTA
The DNA here is from genome assembly GCA_043758895.1 of Bacteroidota bacterium. Taxonomy (GTDB): domain Bacteria; phylum Bacteroidota; class Bacteroidia; order Cytophagales; family Cyclobacteriaceae; genus ELB16-189. Next base: position 21,952 of record JAYVMP010000175.1, on the reverse strand, counting down.
TGCCTTTCGCAGCGGTGGTCAACACATTGTCGGCCTCGCCAAAAGCTTGCCCTACCGGAAGATCACCATAAATTTCGCGCAGCTTGTCGTTCAAAATCACCAGCACGGTATCGCAGCTCGCACGAAACGCCTCAATGCCCACCTCAGCTTGTGTAAATTTTTTCTTTCCTTCGAAAGAAAAAGGAACAGTCACAATCCCTACGGTAAGGATGTCCATGTCTTTGGCAATCTTGGCGATCACCGGAGCTGCACCTGTGCCCGTGCCTCCGCCCATGCCTGCCGTAACAAAAACCATTTTTGTGTCCGCGAGCATTTCGCGAATCTGGTCTTTGCTTTCCAACGCGGCTGCGCGGCCAACTTCGGGGTTTGCTCCGCAACCGAGCCCTTCTGTAAGGTTCACACCGAGCTGAAGTTTATACGGCACAGGACTGCTGTTGAGCGCCTGCAGATCGGTGTTGGCCACAACAAACTCGACATCCTTGATGCCTTGCTTATACATGTGGTTCACCGCATTGCTGCCACCGCCCCCCACGCCTATCACTTTGATGATCGATTTGTGGTGCTTCGGCAGATCAAATTTGTATGATCCTGTTTCAAACATGACTTTAGTATTTAGTGGTTTTGTTTGTTCGCTTTATTATAATTCAAAATTTCAAGCTCCAGATTAAGGATTTTCAGTATTCATTTTTTCCATCGAGGTCATCAATCAGTAAGCCCTTTGTTTTGTTCAAAATGTTCGAGAAGAAATCGGAAGTAAGATTTTGCTTCTTTACTTTAACTGAAGGTTTAGCTTCAGCCATTTTTTCTTTGTAGCGGTCTTCGCGCTCGTCCAATGAGCGGAAGCCTGCCAGCACCAAGCCAACGGCAGTGGCATACATCGGACTTTTCACTGCTTCAATTTTGCTTTTGCCGAGATGCTCGTTCGGATAACCGATGCGTGTATCCATCCCCGTCATGTATTCCACCAACTGTTTAAGGCAAGCGAGCTGCGAGCCACCTCCAGTGATCACAATGCCACCGGCCAATCTGTTTTCATAGCCAGAATTGATGATCTCCGTATGCGCCATCTCAATGATTTCTTCCATGCGAGCTTGAATGATATCACTCAAGCTCTTCACCGAAATCTCTTTGGCCGTTCTGTTGCGAATGCCGGGGATCGAAACAATTTCATTCGGGCTTGCTTCTTCGGCTATCGCTTTGCCAAAACGAGTCTTCAATTGCTCCGCTTGCTTGGCCATCACCATCAACCCATGTTGGATATCCGTAGTCAGAATATTTCCACCAAACGGAATCACAGCCGTGTGGCGAATGATGCTGTCATGAAACACCGCGATATCGGTTGTGCCACCTCCAATATCAATCAAACAAACACCTGCTTCCTTTTCTTCTTCGCTCAGTACGGCAAGGCTAGAACTCAACGGCTCCAAAATCAAATCCTGGATCTCCAGCCCACCACGTCTCACACATTTATTAATGTTGTTGATGGCGCTGGTTTGCGCGGTGATGATGTGGAAGTCGGCTTCCAGTTTCACGCCACTCATACCAACGGGATCCTTGATTCCTTCTTCATAGTCCACTGTATAATCCTGTGGCATCACATGGATGATTTCACTGCCGGGCGGGATCACAATGCGGTACATGTCTTCCGTCAAGCGGTTTACATCCTCAATGCTCACCTCGTCTTCGTTGGTGGAGCGGGTAATGCTGCCGTGGTGCACCGAGCTCCGGATGTGCTGACCCGCAATGCCTACGTTCACTACGCCAATATCGATACCGCTCATGTCGCTTGCCTCCTTCACTGCTTTACCGATGGCAAACACGGTCTTCTCGATGTTGGTGACAATCCCTTTGATCACGCCTTCGCTTTCGGCTTTACCCATGCCGAGTACTTCGAGCTTGCCAAATTCGTTTTTGCGGCCCACGATCGCACAAATTTTCGTTGTTCCGATATCCAAGCCAACTACTATTTTTTCCGTTTCCATTTTTATTGTTTGTTAGTGGTTGTTATTCCTGTTGATTGTTATCCGTTAATTGTTAATCGCATCACTTTCATAAAAGGTATTGGGCATTAGGTGATTCATACTTAAACCTTTTAAACATTAAACCCCAATGTCGTTTCCTTAATCTCCACTAACATCCTCTCTTTTGGAGAGGAACGAGGTGAGGTCATCAGAAAAGGACTTAAGGAAACGACATTGCATTAAACCCTTTAAACATCACACTTAATTATTCCGCAACCACCTGTCCTTCATACTCCAAATTCACCCGTTCGTATTTAGTCCAGCCGCGCTGAGGCAATATTTCTTTATAAAAAATCATCAGCTTCTTAAATTTATTTTCAATTTTTTCAGCTTTACCAAATTCAACTTTCTGCCCCGTAACCTGCGGGTAAATTGTGATTTTTCCGCCTGCGTCAATATCCAACTGGGCGATCTGTGCTTTCCAAAATTTATCCCCGTTTGCAAATTCAATCATTTCCAAAATCTGTTTTCCTTCTTCAGTAGTCCTTAAATCTTCACTTTCCAATAATTGCCTGACAAAGGCTCCACTGAGCAACATTACCCGCGAAGTATATTTCTCCGACACCGGCATCACCACTCCGTCTTGAGCGATGTAGGCATCGGGCGCATCTTGTTGAACAATGCGCGCGATCGGCCTGCGCAATTCCACGCGCACAATTAAATTTCCTTTCAGGTCGCCAAACAGTTGTGCATCCAAAATATGCTTATCGTATTTCAACTTTGCTTCAATCTCTTTCAATTTGATCCGTTCAATGTTTGTTCCTTTGATCGGCTGACCGGAGTCCTCCACCAACTTTAGCACATCCGCTTCATCGAGAAAATGGTTTTCATTCAGGTTGTCCAATTCAATTACGATATCCGTGCACACACTTCCACCCTGCTTGCGCTCACCAAAGGCAATCAAAAACGAAACGCCAATCAGCGCGACTGCTACCTTAATCTCTGTGCGTATGTTCAGTTTCCATTTCATCATTCAATCTTCAACTTTAAAGGCTTCGAGTTTCGAGTTATGCATTCGAGCTGTGCGACTTGGCTAATCGCTCACAGCTTTAGTCACAATTTTAATTTTAACATTTCTTTAATCGGTTTCACCAACGTATCAATATCGCCTGCGCCTACCGTTGCCAGCACTTCGATGTTCATCGACTCCAAGTGATGCAGTACCTCATTCTTGGTACATTTAATTTTTACCGGGCTAGTGATATTTTTAAAGAGCATATCGCTCGTTACTCCAGGTAGCGGCAATTCACGGGCTGGATAAATATCCAATAGCAACACATCATCGGCTAGGCTCAAGCTTTTCGAAAAACCTTCTGCAAAATCCCTGGTGCGCGTAAACAAGTGCGGCTGAAACACTACCGTAATTCTTTTTCCCGCATACATTGACTTCAATGATTTCAAAAAAGCTTCAATCTCTGTGGGGTGGTGTGCATAGTCATCAATGTAAATCAACTTTTCGGTTCGGATTACAAACTCAAACCTGCGCTTCACTCCGGTGAATGAGGCAAGTGCCTCACGAATGGTTTTGTCGTCAATGCCCAACTGCATGGCCACCATCGTTGCTGCAATGGCATTTTCCATGTTGTGAAAACCGGGGACGCCAAGTTGAATTTTTTCAAGCTTCAGGCCGGGACCTTGAAGATCGAATTCAAAAAATCCGTGCTGTGCCTTTACATTGCTGGCAAAAAATTGTCCCCGGTTGGTGCCATACGTTTCTTTGCTGATGTGCTTGGTCTCGTTGGCCAGTGCCGCTACCGATTCATGAATTACTAGGTGCCCACCCTTATTAATTTGATTGATAAATTCTTTATAGGCGGAAAGCATTTGCAAATGATCTCCATAAATATCCAAGTGATCGGCATCCGCAGAGGTAACAACGGCAGTCTGCGGAAAGAGGCGCAAGAACGACCGGTCAAACTCATCCGCTTCCGCCACCATAATGGTCTGCGGGCTTACTTGGCCATGCATCACTAAATTCGATTCATAGTTGGCCGTGATGCCACCCAGGAATGCAACCATGTCTTTGCCTGCACACTTAATAATATGAGCAATCAACGAAGAGGTGGTAGTCTTACCGTGCGTTCCGGCCACGGCAATGGTTTTATAATTCTTTGTCAGCAACCCAAGTACTTCCGAGCGCTTCATACTAGTGAAGCCATTTGATTTAAGGTAATTGTGCTCTTTATGATCTTTAGGAATGGCGGGAGTAAATACCACCAGCGATTTTTCTTTGGTGAGATAACCCGGAATCATTTCTACACGGTCTTCAAAGTGAATCTCCATTCCTTCCTCCATCAACTCGTACGTCAATGGAGTAGCCGTGCGATCGTACCCTGCTACTTTCAAACCGGAGTGCTTGAACCAACGGGCCAGCGCACTCATGCCAATGCCACCGATGCCAAGAAAATAAATGCTATCGTAGTTGCTCAGCTTCATTAATTTATCCTATTATATACCATTCCTACTTCAATCTTCAGTGCACAAGCAGCAAGTCGCCCGGTGACATTGGCCAATTGATAAATTGACTGATTGAATCATCCCGCTATTAATTTTTCAATTTGATCCACTATTTCCTCAGTCGCATTAGGCTTGGCCAACGTCCCTATATTTTTGCGCAATGCTTCGCAGCGCTGTGCATCAAACAAAAGTTTCAATGCCTCACTCACCAAATTCTCACGGGCTTCAACATCGCGCACCAGCACAGCAGCCTCAGCCTCCACCAACGACATCGCATTTTTTGTTTGATGGTCTTCCGCCACATTGGGCGAAGGAACCAAAATGCATGGACGCATGGCCAAACACAATTCTGAAATGGCCAGTGCCCCCGAGCGGGAGATCACCACATCCGCAGCCGCATAAGCCATGTCCATCTGATTTAAAAAATCATGAATCCGAAATCGCCTCAAGTCCCTATCTTTTGTCTGAGTTTTGACGCTTTCATAATACCCTTTACCAGTTTGCCAGATCACTTGCAACTGGGCGTCAATCAGGCGATCCATGCCTGCCAAAATACTCTCGTTGATGGTACGCGCACCTTGACTGCCACCCAAAATCAACAGCGTCCTGTCGTTTTTGTTGAAAGCAAAATGAGCTAGGGCACGACTGCGTTTCGATTCCGTTTCAAGAATATCCTTGCGCACGGGGTTGCCTGTTAAGATCAGTTTTTCTTTGGGAAAATATTTTTCCATTCCCGAATAAGCAACACAAATCCGATGCACTTTTGCTGCGAGTTGCTTGTTGGTAAGCCCGGCATACGAATTCTGTTCTTGAATGAGAGCAGGAATCCCTTTTCGGGTTGCCGCCAACATGATCGGGCCACTGGCGTAGCCGCCTGTGCCTACCACTGCATGTGGTTTGAATCTTTTAATAATAATTCCAGCCGAAATATAACTGCTGATCAGCTTGAAAGGGAAAAGTAAATTGGTGAGCGTTAACTTGCGCTGCAGCCCGCTGATCCAAAGTCCAATAATTTTATAACCCGCTTCGGGCACGCGTGTCATTTCCATTTTACCTTTGGCGCCAACAAAAAGGATCTCCGCACTCGGATGACGTTCCATAAATTTATTGGCAATAGAAATCGCTGGGAAAATATGCCCCCCGGTTCCTCCACCGCTAATGATCAGGCGATATGGTTGCTTTGCGCTCAAGAATTTAGGATATAGAATTTAGAAGTCAGAATAGTTACGAGCTTCGAGCTACAAGCCGTGAGCTGAGAGCTGAAAGTTTTAATCTCAAAGCTTATGGCCCGAAGCTCGAGGCCATTGGCAAATCGACTCATTGAAAATTGATTCATTGTCTTCATGCTGCTTTGGCCTCTACGTTCTTGTTTTCGTGCCTCTCTACTTTATCAGCAACTGCTTGTCCCCAACTCTCTTCTTGCTCCCCACGGCTTACACTCAATATTATTCCGATGGAAATTCCGGTGAACACCATCGCTGTTCCGCCCATACTTACTAAAGGCAGCGGCTGCCCCGTGATCGGCCCAAGCCCAACGACTACGCCCATGTTCACCATGGCCTGGCAAACCAAATCGAAACTCAATCCTGCGGAGAGCAAGCCACCAAAAGCGCGCTCACTATTGTACGCGGCCTTCATCCCCCGATGAAGTAGAATTAGATAAAGAACCACCATGATCACTCCACCGATCATTCCGTACTCTTCGATGACGATGGCATACACAAAATCCGAATAAGGATGGGGAAGAATATTTCGCTGATCGCTGTTGCCCGGACCTTTGCCAAAGACACCGCCCGTTGCTACGGCAATGCGACCATGCTTGGCTTGAAATGGAAGTTCGGTACCATCAACAAAACTCATAATGCGGTTCTTCGTTGTTTCCCACCGCGTACCCAACTTCAAACCGATACCTCCCGCCAACAAACCAACCAACACCAGCATCGCCAAATATTTTACCGGCACGCGGCCAATGAACATGATCAACATGCAGGTGGCAAACAATAACACGGCCGAAGAAAAATTAGAGAGCGCAATAAGCCCACAGATACTCCCGCACCAAAACAGGATCGGGATCAATGACTCTTTGATGTCGTCAATGTTTTGCTGGCGTTTGGAAAGCATGCTCGCCAAATTGATGATGAGTGCCAAGCTCGCAAAGTCAGAAGGCTGAAACGAACCGAAGAGGGGCACCTTAATCCACCGTGCAGCCTCGTTGAGTGAAGTGCCGAACCTAAATGTATAGAGCAACAAGGGTATGCTCGCCCACAATGCGAGGCGCGAAATCTTGGAATAATAACGGTAATCGATTTTGTGCGACACCCACATCGCGGCAAGGCCGAGCATTACCATGCCCGTATGTTTCAACAAATACCATTCAGGGCTCATTGTTTTTTTGTAGGCCAACGTGCCGATCGAACTGTACACCACCAAAATGCTGATGAGCGACAACGCAAAGACCACCGCCCAAATCACGCGATCACCTTGTAAGTTTTCATCGGCCCATTCTTTCAGTTTACTTAGTTTCATTTTTCAGGAGTTAGGTTCATTTTTTCATTTACTATCGACTAACTCTTTCAATCCCAGCACTGCTTCGCGAAACTGGTTTCCTCTGTCCTCATAGTTCTTGAACAAATCAAAACTTGCGCAGGCAGGCGAAAGCAAAACGACATCGCCTTGCCGGGCAACTTTCAACGTGAGAGCCGCTAACTCTTTCACGTTCTGTGTTTCATAAATTTCTTTTATAACGCCATCAAAAGCTTCGTGCAGTTTTGAATTGTCTTTTCCCAAACAAATCAATACGCGCACCTTTCTCTTTACTTGTTCTTCAATTCGTTTATAATCATTGCCTTTGTCTATTCCTCCCGCAATCCAAACGAGTGGTCCTTCATAACTTCCCAGCCCGTAGATGACAGCATCTACATTCGTTGCCTTCGAATCGTTGACAAATTCAATTCCATTGATGGTGGCTACCAACTCCATCCGGTGCGGTGCATTTCTAAAAGTCTTCAACCCGGATTTTATGGAGGCGATGGAGGCACCAGCTAAACGAGCAGCAGAAACCGCAGCCATAGTATTGATCAAATTGTGCGGTCCCTTGAGCGTAGTTTCCTGTTGAGCGATACTGAATGAACTCTCCTGAAGATCAAAAATCATTTTATCGCCATCAAAATGAACAGGAGTCGATTGATCTTTCAACGAAATTTTTAAAGTTGCCGGAACAATTTTCCTTTTGATCATTTCAGTTTGAACCACCTGATCGTCCGCGCAATAAATGAAATGATCATTAGGCTGCATGGCTTGCAGCAACCTGAACTTTGAATTGATATAATTCTGCATTTGGTATTCGTACCGGTCCAAATGGTCGGGGGTGATGTTGAGCAATATCGCGAGGCAGGGTTGAAATTTTTTTGTTCCATCTAATTGAAAGCTGCTCACTTCCACCACATACCAATCGTGGTTTTCATAAGCGACCTTGCGTGCCAGGCTTTCGCCCACGTTTCCCGCCAAGGCCACACTCATTCCGGCCGCCTTCATCAAATGGTACGTCAATAGAGTAGTGGTGGTCTTTCCATTAGTGCCCGAGATGGCAATCACTTTTCCTTTGATGTACCGAAAGGCAAATTCCAACTCATCAATCATTTCAATGCCGTTAGTCTTTGCTTTTTTCACGATCTCTGCCTTATCGGGAATCCCCGGGCTTTTGATGATCAAGTCGGCCTTCAAAATTTTATCCTCCGAATGTTTGCCTTCTTCAAATTCAATATCATTGGATACTAATTCGCCTTTGTATTTTTCTTTGATCGATCCTTGATCAGAAACAAATACATCGTATCCTTTGACCTTCGCCAAAAGTGCTGCGCCAGTTCCGCTCTCGCCTGCGCCCAATATGACAATTCGATTTACCATTGATGATTCACCAAGTACAATTTTTAGTATTTCCCCATTTAAACCTTTCTCGCATTGTGTTTACTGATGCCACGTGATTTCAAATCCAAAATCAATGTCGTTTCCTTAAGCTCCTCTGACATCCTCTCTTTTGGAGAGGAACGAGGCGAGGTGATCAAAAATGGCCTAAGGAAACGACATTAAATCCAAAATCATAAATCCCGAAATTTTAAAATCCTAAATTTTAAATCATACCTCATAAATTATCTTAGTTTCAATGTTGCCAAACTCACAATCGCCAACAAAATCCCGATGATCCAAAAACGGGTTACAATTTTTGGTTCAGGGATGTTTTTCTTTTGATAATGATGATGCAATGGTGACATCAACAGAATCCGTTTACCCTCCCCAAATTTTTTTTTGGTGTATTTGAAGTAGGATACCTGAAGCATGACGGAAAGCAATTCAACAAAGAAGATTCCACACAACAACGGGATCATCAACTCTTTGCGCACCGCCAGTGCCAGCACGCCAATGATGCCTCCCATCGAAAGGCTCCCCGTGTCGCCCATAAACACTTGGGCCGGGTAAGCGTTGTACCACAAAAAACCCAAACAAGCTCCGACAAAGGCCGTACAAAAAATCACCAGCTCACCCAAGTTGGGGATGTACATAATATTCAAATAGCTACTAAAGTCAACACGGCCAGAGAGGTAAGCAAAAATCGCGATGGTCAATCCAATAATGGCGGATGTGCCCGCGGCCAATCCATCAATGCCATCGGTAATGTTTGCGCCATTCGAAACGGCTGTGATAATAAATATCACAAGCAGGGTGTAAACAATCCATGTATAGCTCTTATCCAACCCCGGCAACAAACTGCTGTAATCAAATTCATTATTCTTTAAAAACGGAACAGTCGTTTTCGTTGACTTGACATCATGGTCCGATTTGAAATTGGAAGGGAGTGGTGTAACTTCAACACTGGCAACGGTTGCCTGAGCCTTTTCGCGGATGACCACATTCTCGTTAAAGTAAAGCGTGAGGCCTACGATCAAACCGATTGTTACTTGGCCAACAATTTTAAACCGCCCAGCTAACCCTTCTTTATTTTTCCTGAACACTTTAATATAGTCATCAAGAAATCCGATCAACCCTAACCAAACGGTGGTGGTGATCAGCAAGATGACATAAACATTATCGAGCTTGGCCATCAACAATGTGGGGATAAGAATAGCCGCAATGATGATGAGTCCGCCCATCGTAGGCGTTCCTTTTTTTTGCATCTGGCCTTCCAAACCCAAATCGCGGATGTCTTCGCCAACTTGCTTCTTTCTTAAAAATGAAATGAGTTTACTGCCAAAAGTAATCGTGATGAGCAAAGACAATACAGCAGCGGCTCCGGCACGAAAAGAAATATATTGAAACAACCCTGCTCCAGGAAGGTCAAATTGTTGGTCGAGGTAGTTGAATAAGTAGTACAGCATTCTCAATTTAAAATTTCTGAATTTGAAGACTGAAGGATCAGAAAATTAAAAAACGGAACACGAGTACAACAAGTAAACACACTCTCTCCAATTTTCAAATTTTCAAATCGTCTCATCTTCAAATCAGTTTCCAAACATTTTTAACATCCGTTCTAAAACTTCTTTGTCATCAAAAGGGTATTTCACCCCTTTTATCTCCTGGTAATTTTCATGGCCCTTTCCTGCCACAAGTATAATATCCTTCTCTTTGGCCAGCATGCAAGCTGTTTTGATTGCTTCTTCGCGATCGGTCATCACCAATGTTTTCTTCGCCTCACTTGGGCCAACCCCCTTTTGCATTTCTTTGATAATCTCCATCGGGTCTTCACTGCGCGGGTTATCTGAAGTAAAAATTACTTTGTTCGAATATTTGCAGGCAATGGCTGCCATCAGCGGGCGCTTGGTTTTATCGCGGTCGCCACCACAGCCCACGATCGAAATCACTTGCTCTGCACCGCTCCTAAAATGCGCGATCGTTTCCAACACATTTTTTAACGCATCGGGTGTGTGGGCATAATCCACAATAGCCGTAAACTTTGAGCCTGGCCTCACTAATTCAAATCGTCCAACTGCTCCCGTAAGGGAGGACAATCGCATCAATGTCAATTCAGGGTCTTCACCGAGAAGAACGGCAGCACCATACACCGCGAGGAGATTGTAGGCATTGAAGTCACCAATCAATTTGAACCACACATTTTTGTCGGCTATTTCCAGCTCAAGACCGATCATTGAATTGGTGATGATCTTCGCTTTGAAGTCGGCCATCTTTTTCAGTGCGTACGTTTTCTTTGATGCCTTACAGTTTTGAACCATCACCATGCCGCGCTTATCATCTGTATTGACAAGGGCAAACGCACCTGACGAAAGCCCATCGAAAAATCCCTTCTTGGCGCGGATGTAACTTTCAAACGTGTGGTGATAATCCAAATGATCGTGCGTGATGTTGGTGAACAAGCCACCTGTAAAATGTAATCCCTCGATGCGGCCTTGATCAACAGCATGTGAACTCACTTCCATGAAACAATGTGTGCAGCCAGCTTCAATCATTTGCACCAATAATTCGTTGATCTGAATCGGGTCGGGTGTGGTGTGTGTTGCTGAAATGTCTTTGTCCACAATTTTATTCACAACTGTGGATAACATGCCCACTTTATAATTGAGCGATGAAAAAAGTTTGAACAACAGCGTAACCACGGTTGTCTTTCCATTAGTGCCGGTTACCCCGGTAAGTTTTATTTTTTGAGAAGGGTTGCCGTAAAAATTCGAAGTGATAGTTCCCAATGCTTTCGCACTTCCCCCCTTCACGGTAACGTAGGTAACTTTATCTGAAATTTCTTCTGGCAATTTGTTGCAAACAATTATTGTTGCACCGCTACCTACTGCTTTCGAAATAAATTCATGCCCATCCATTTGATGGCCCTTGATCGCCACAAATAAAAATCCCGGTTTCACTTTTCGCGAATCGAAGGCAATCCCACTAACCTCCAAATCCATGTTGCCGGAGGTGGACGTGATGTTTACTCTATATAATATGTCGCGTAGTGCTTTCAATTCACAACTATCAAACTTGTCAAATTAGTTTATCATTCCTGCTGCCTTGTCGCATCGATGCATTAAACATGGGCTCATTATTTTTCAACTTAACTTTAAATGAATCCTGGTTCCTTTTGAAAACCGAGTACCCGGCCCTAGTGATTGCTCAACTACCCGGCCCTTGCCATCGAAGTACACACGCATGCCGGATTTCTCTAACAAATAAATGGCATCACGAAAAGTCATTCCGGTTACATTGGGAACCAGGTCTTTTATGATCGTATTTTTCTTTAGAACGATTGAACTTGCTTCTTTGGAAGCCCTAACCCATTCTTCATCAGTCGCTGAATGATTGGAAACCCCCAGTTCGTTACACAACAGGGCTACGTCTTCGTGCTTGCCCGCGCGCACAACAGGAACAACACCTGGCTCGGTGACTTTCTTTTTCTCCATCGCCAAATGCAAACTGAGGTCACGCGCATAAATATTATCGGCAATATCTTTGAACACCGGGCCCGCTACACTGTTGCCGTACTGATAAATTCCTTTCGGGTTTTTTATCAGCACGATGGCGGAATACTTAGGCGCATGGGCCGGAAAATAACCGACAAACGAAGTGATGTATTTTTTTTCATAATGACCGTCTTTTAATATCTGTGCCGTTCCGGTTTTACCCGCGATGCGGTAATAGGAGTTCCTTAAATTTTTTGCCGTGCCATATTCAACAACCCCCTCCAGCAAGAGCTTGAGTTGATCCAATGTTTTGGTAGCGCACACTTTTGAATTCAATGTCTCCGTCTCGAAGGTGGTAATCGTGTTCTCCGCTTGCCTTACGGCTGTTACAAAAATCGGCTTGATCATTTTGCCGTCATTGGCTATCGCATTATAAATCGCAAGGGTATGCAGTGGAGAAATTTCAAATCCATACCCATACGCCATCCACGGCAAGGTAATGCCACTCCAATTTTTATCTTTAGGACGCGTGATCTTTGGATATAATTCGCCATTGATTTGCAAGCCCAACGGTTTTGATAATTTCAGTTCATCTACATAATTCAAAAACTTTTCAGGCTTTGTTCCAAAATGTTTGTCGAGCAACTTAGCCATCGCAATGTTGGACGAACGCTGAAATGCATCACGTACAGAAATGCGTCCATAACCACCTTCTTCATGATCGCGAACTTTTTTGTTATAAAAAGTGAACTCGCCTTTTCCTGTATTGATCGTGTCGGTCAATTGAATATTGGTTTCCTCGAGCAACGCCATCATCGTTACCAACTTGAAGGTCGAGCCTGGCTCAAACAACCCGCCAACGGCATGGTTGAGTTTTTCCGTATAGTCGCCATCACCGTCTTTGCTCAGGTTTGAAATTGCTTTGATGAAACCCGTCTTCACTTCCATCACCACTACTGTGCCTTCATCCGCATCGTGCGAGCGCATGGCTTCAAACAAAGAAGTCTCGGCAACGTCTTGAAGGTTGATATCAATCGTTGTTTGAATGTCCATGCCATCCACAGCACGGATATTGTTGCCATCAAACACAGGCTTCCAGACCCCGCCAGCGATTTTTTGAAAGAGCGCCTCACCATCTTGTCCGCCCAGTGCCGCATTAAAACTATATTCAAGGCCCGCGCCTTTTTGATCTTCGTTTACAAATCCAATTGTTCTGCGGCTAAGGTTTGAAAATGGACGATAGCGCACATCCATTTTTTCGAAAATCACCCCACCTTTGTATCTTCCTTCACGGAAGATCGGCCAAGAGGCTACTTCCTTCTTCGCTTGATAATTGATTTGTTTGCGGCTGATGGTGAGGTATTGCTTTCCTGAAGTGCGCGCGTCCTTCAACATCTCCTTGTATTCTTTGGCTGAGCGGTCTTTGTAAAACCGGGCCAGGAGAAAGGCGAGCGAATCAATTCCCTTTTTGAATACTTCTTCTCTCGGCAGCGTGGGGTCCATTGCCACTTTATAGAAAGGCAATGAAGTAGCGAGCAAACTTCCGTTGTCGGAATAAATGTTGCCACGCGTGGCGGACACTTTTTTATAGTCGAACATCGTTTCTTCTGCCATCTTCGACCACTTCTCACCTTCTGCGATTTGAATATGGCCAATCTTGGCACCGACACAGAGGGCAAAAATTACTACACCTAAAAAAGCTATGCGTACTCTTATTAATATGGACTTTTTGATATTCATACCTAATCCCTCAACAGGAGAGAAGATTTATAATTTAGTGTCAGTTTAAAACAGGTCATTTCAATAATTTATCTAATCCTTAATCTGGTGTACTTCTTACTGCCTACTATTTATTTTACGGCTATCTTAAAAGGCGGGCTCAAACTTTCCTCCAACCCCATTGACTTTACCCTTCTAGCGACTTCACTTTGTTTACTGGCAAACATGACATCGGCTTTGAGTGTAGTAAAGTCGGCACGCAAATCTTCTACTTCACTTTGGGCTCTATCAATAGTGCGTGTGGTCTTGTCGGCATAGTGCGTGTTGCTGATGTAGAGCAATCCTAAAAAAATAACGAACAAAATCTTGGGGAGGTATTGCACCGGGAAGCCTTCCTCAAAATAGGATTCGAGTTTCAATCGTTTTTCCAAACCCGAGAACGCACTCTTGCCATTGCTTTGCGCTGGCCGGATACGTACTTCGTTGGTACGATCGGGTTCTGTTCTGATTTTGTTTTCCGCCATAGTTGGTTATCCGTTATTGATTATTAATTATTAGTTAAACATCCCATTCACTATTTAACGATTAACTTTTTTCAGCCACTCTCAACTTCGCGCTCCTTGCTCTATTATTCTCTTCTATTTCTTCTTCTGAAGCCCCTATTGGTTTTCGATTCACTGCTTCAAAAGGTTTTATCTTATTTCCAAAAAAATCTTTGTCCACCTCGCCAAACATTTTACCGGTGTTGATGTAGCTCTTCACTAATCTGTCCTCCAACGAATGATAACTCACCACGACCAATCTTCCTCCCCTCTCCATCCCATCGCCACATTGGTGCAAAAAATCTTCAAGTGCCTGCATCTCCTGATTTACTTCGATGCGCAATGCCTGAAACACCTGGGCGAAATATTTATGCTCCTTGCCTCGGGGGGCAATAGGGCTTAAAGTCGTTTTCAAGTCGAGTGTTGTTTTCATAGGGCTCTTCTTCCTTTGCTCAACGACTTTCTTTGCCGCAGTCTTTGCATTTTTCAACTCACCATACATTCCAAAAATTTTATGCAATTCCGTTTCACTGTATTCATTCAGGATTTTTGCCGCAGTTAACTTCGCCCGCTGATCCATTCGCATATCGAGTGGCCCATCAAAGCGGGTAGAAAACCCACGCGCTGCTGAATCAATCTGGTGCGATGAAACTCCCAAATCGGCCAATATTCCATTGACTTTAGTTACCTCATTCAACTTCAAATACTGCTTCATGTATCGGAAGTTGGCCTGACAAAATGTAAAAGAACGATGTTGTATTTTCCCTGCTTCCTTCTTTGCGTCTTCATCCTGATCGAAAGCAATCAGCCTTCCACCTTTTAGCTTCCCCAACAAGGCTAAACTATGCCCACCTCCCCCGAAAGTTGCATCCACATAGATGCCTTCCGGAATAATGTTCAGTGCTTCGATGCACTCGCTGAGCATAACGGGGTTGTGATAGCTTCGAGTTTCGGGCCGCGCGCCTTGAGTCATCTGCTTTCCACCGTTATGATAAAGCTTTGGATCATCTTCTGCACTTCATCAACTCCAGATAGGATTAGGGCTCGTGACTCTTTAACACCATAGCTCAACAGGTCAATAGCCTTTTGCCATATCTTCAGCTTCTTAAAATTCTTCATGTCAACTAAAGTTCAAGGTTGAAAACCCAAATAACCCGCGGCCATTGCGCTTAACTCATAGCTACTTTACAGATGCTACTCGTTGAGGTACTTCTCAGCCAGTTTCGACAATTCACCGGGATCTTGAATTTGGTGCTTCTCATAAATAGCGGGGTTCCATGCTTCCACCTTCGTGCCGGTTCCTACCAGCAGTACCTCTTTGTCGATATTGGCGTAAGTCAACATGTTTTTTGGCAGCAGAAAACGCCCATTGCCGTCCAACTCTACGGTGACCACGCCCGACAAAAAGTTGCGCTGGAGCTTGCGGTACTCTTCGTTGAATTCGTTTAACCCTGAAATTTTTGAGAAGACCTTTTTGAACTCCACCAAAGGGTAAATGATGAGGCATTGCTCGAAACCTTTGCGAATGACCAACTCCTGGCTGTCCCCTTCGGGAAGCTGGTTTTTGATCCGTGCAGGCAGCACAAGCCTGCCCTTGGCATCAAGTTTACATTCATATTCACTGGTGAAGAAAGTCATAGACGGTAGTGGTTGTCTTTTCCTCCTAAGCAAAAATAGGTAAATTTTAACCACTTCCTACCACTTTCACCCACTTTTTTTACATTTTATATAAAAGTAGAAGCACAGAGGATACTGTCGTTTCCATCAATTAAGTAGACTCGACTGGAAATTCCGTTGAGCCTGACCAGTTTTTTCCGTCACAAAGGTGACCACCAATAAACGCTCATTATCAGTCGTTTAAGATTATTTCAAGGTCGCGAAAAGAAGTGGTCACCCAGCCCGGAATTTCCACTGATGTGAGTAACTGAATATTACGAATGAATGGACTAAATAAACATCAGGTAGAGTTCCTTAAAAAATTAAAGCAGATTATTGCAGCAAAAGAAAAGCAACTTCTGGCGCGTTGCAAGGTTCTTTTAAATGCTCATGAAACGCATATGTCTAAAGCCCTGAAAAAACAAAATAAGAATTTAGACTGCATTGAAGTAATTATTTCACTTCATTATAAATCTCACGACCACGCTATTTTTATGTGCAAGATATTCGCAGAAATAGTTTTGATAAAGGATCTCCCTTTGGCTTTGATGAGGATTGGTCTGAACATGGCTTTCCTGACATAAATCAAAAGTGGTGTTATACCATGCATAGTTTATGGAATCATTCCAATCGCTTCAGACGAGATGATATTTTCAAAATCACCGATGTGAGATTTGAGGTTCACATATTCGAGAGCCAAACGGCAAAGATCGGTTAATGAGAGTTTGAATCATAGCTAAATGCTGTAGTTGAATATTGATCAAGCCCTAAACAAATTGGATAAAACAATCACTCTCACATTTTCTTTGAACATTTCTTTCAAGCCATTATGGAAAATATTAATTTTATAGAATTCAAACCCAAAAATTCATGACAAATTTCTATGATGATTTTAAAGAATTCAAGACAAAAGTAAAAACCTGGGAGAATGATTTGCGCTCGTACAACGGTAAGGTCATAGTAGATGGGTTAGTTAAGGCAAAAATGTATTTTAGGAGCAACCCTAAAATTGCTTGGTTCTTAAAGGAGGCATACACCGTTGAAGAAAACGGATTTCATATCAAGAAACATTATGGCCAGGAGGATGCCTATAATAATTTTTTTAAACTTAAAGCCACTCAAACATGGCATCCAATCATATATAGTAGTTATGCTATTCTAAATAACTATGACTCATACAATGATATGTATGATATTAAAGGGGATCCATCAATGTGTGATGTTATTAAGCAAATTGCGATCATCAATGCAAATAAATTTCCTTCACAAACGTACTCAAGAACAACAGCTTCGAATCTTAAGAAAGGCTTTGAGGAATTTCAAAATTTTCTAAAACAACAGATAGACTTGCTCAATCCTTCAATTTTGATTTTTGGCGGTACATTTCACTTATATAAAGAGTCAATTTTTAAATTGACTAATAAGCATAAAATAAAAGAGTTTGATGAACTTAAGAAATCGGGGGTGGGAGCTTGGATAGATAATGGACGTTTATTCCTTGAAGTGTACCATCCGGCAAATACACAGATGAAACACCCAGATTATGTAGACTCGATTCTTCGTGCGTACAAACGCTGGAAATGTACGTAAACCAAAAATTCAACGTCATCCTTTGTCGCACCCGCCATGTAGTTTTGAAAAACAAAACACAAGGCCATGGAAAAATTATCAGCGCTAAAAGCTGCCCCAAAATTACATTCACACAATATTTTTGAGCCTTACGGTGGCATTCGTATAGAGAAACTTTATTGTTCGTTTTTTCAAACGATCCCAAGCGAGCTACGGGTCAAGCAAGTCGACATAAAGAAAGCAATTGCCTGGATTGATGGTGAATTGAACGATAAAATAATATCGAGATCAACCCACCTTGAAGCAAAAAACAGTAGCCATCGGGTAATCTATTTGCTGGCCGGAGAAATTTTGTTGCACCTCGATAAAAGTGACAATTCCGGAGAAATACTTTTCTCCAGGAACCATGAACAAGTCGAAAACATTTTTAGAACTCTAAAAAAATTCCCCAAGCGCAGGTCAACTGGTAATTTAACAATGGTCACCTCTATCGGACAAAGTACAGTCTTAAGAAGGATCAAAAATTCCAAACTGCGGCTTTCTTTGAATAAAAATTATAACGAAGACCTGCTTTTGATCCATCCCAAGATCAATGGATTTCTAAAAAAGAAAGAAAGCGGACTCGTTCTTTTCCATGGCGAGCCGGGCACGGGGAAGTCAACCTACATCCGACATCTGATCAATCACTCAACAAAGAAAGTAATCTTCATCCCACCGAAACTGGCTGCCGATTTAGACGCACCACAAATAATTGAAACCATTTTGGACAATCCTAATTCTATTGTGGTGATCGAAGATGCTGAAGGACTGTTAGCTTCCCGCGATCGCGAAAACAATTCGAGAATTTCCATGCTGCTGAACCTGACCGATGGTTTGCTTGGTGCCAGCCTGAACATACAGTTCATCTGCACCTTCAACACAGCTCTTCAAAATATTGACAAGGCGCTCTTGCGGAAAGGGCGATTGAAAATTCTTTACGAGTTCAAGCCATTGTCGATTGAAAAGTCGAGAGCTTTGCTCGATGATCTTGGTAAAATAGAGTATGAGGTATCCGCGGCAATGACGCTTGCAGATATTTATGGTGCGAGCGATGCCGGTTTTCATTTCGAAGGCCAAAAGAATAAGATTGGCTTTAACCTTCGCATGGCCTGATATTTTCTTGCAATATGCAACCGACCTTTACCGCCATCGATTTTGAAACCGCTCAGGGATATCGGTGGAGTATTTGCCAGGTTGGGCTGGTTAGGATAGTCAATGGATACGTTACAGCAAAGATGGAGTTGCTGGTCCAGCCGCCCGATAATTACTATTGGAAAAGCTTCGTTTCAATTCATGGTATCGATTGGAATACAACAAGACATGCGCCCACTTTTGATGATGTCTGGCCGTTGATTGAAGGCTACATAAGTCAGCAACGGGTGGTGGCGCACAACAGCGCTTTTGATTTTGCATGCCTAAAGCAAACACTAAACTGGTATGGGATTGATGAGCCTGAATTTGAAGGGCACTGCACGTATCGTATTTTCAACAAGTCATTAAACAAACTTTGCGACCAGGAGAATATCGAACTGGACCATCACAACGCATTGTCGGATGCGATGGCTTGCGCAACTTTGTTTTTAAAGTATCTAAACAGTCAAACGCAATAGGTTATGGCTAAGCGAAATTATTTCCTGCGTTATTCAAGAGTGATCTATCGACTTCAAAAATGCAACGCATCCTTTGAAGAGATAAACGACTACCTGGAGAGGGAATCTGAGATTAAGGACATTGAACTGAGCATTTCTAAACGCACATTTCAGCGGGATTTGAATGAAATCAGGGGCATTTTTAATGTCGATATTCAGTACAATCCAACGCAAAAAGTCTATTTCATCAGCCAAGTTGACAAGTCTGAAGTAACAGACCGGATGCTCGAAGCATTTGAAATGTTCAATGCCCTCAACATCAATGATGCCCTTTCCCGGTTTGTGATCTTTGAAAAGAGGAAACCACAAGGTGCGAACCATTTTCATGGAATACTTCATAGCATTAAGAACCGGTTAATGGTGAATTTTTCATATCATAAATATGAAGAGGATGTCACCGTTCAAAGAGCGGTGGAGCCTCATGCCCTTAAAGAGTTTAAGGGTCGTTGGTACCTGATTGCGAGGGACGTGCAAGATGGCTACATCAAAACATTTGGGTTGGATCGCGTCAGCGAGCTTGATATTACAAAGAAGAAATTTAGTTGGCCAGAGCAATTTAACCCAAACGATTTATTCATAAACTACTTTGGCATTGTCAATTCTTCGAAGTCAAAGCCCCAAAAGATTGTGTTGTCGTTTGACTCGTTGCAGGGGAAATACATCAAATCGTTTCCATTGCACCAGTCACAAGAAACTTTGCTTGACAATGAAGATGAGATGAGAATAAGCCTGAAACTGCATATTACTTATGATTTTGAAATGGAGTTGATGTCCTATGGTGAAAGGGTTAAAGTGATCTCACCAGTTTCGTTGAGAAGGAAATTGTTGAAGCGCTATCAGGAAGCACTCGACCGATACATTTAGGACTTCTCTATAAACCAACCCCCAAAATTATGGATGACTATTTCAAAATTATGAATGATTTCAGAGGCTTTGGCAATCCGGATGGGAAATTTTGGTTTATTGGAATTGAAGAGGCCATGCCTTTGGACAAATACAAGACAATCCCGTAAGTGTTAAAACCTCCTGGACTGTTGTGAGCAAAAAAAAGGAGGGTGAACTTACTTCATTACCAAATCCTAATCCGGGCTTCCTGATTTTTATAAAGCTTGTCGCCCTGCTGGATATTGAATGCACGGTACCACGCATCCATGTTGCTGGGTGCACCAATAGCGCGGTATTCTCCGGGGGCGTGCGGATCAATCACAATTAATTGCGAGGCGCGCTCAGGCAGCGTTTTGCCTCGCCACACTTGCGCCCATGCCAGAAAGAAACGCTGATCGGGTGTGAAGCCATCAATCTTTTTATTCGACTTACCCTGGCTTGTCATTTTGAATGCTTCATAAGCTGCATTTAATCCACCCAAATCGCCAATATTTTCACCAAGCGTAAGTTTGCCGTTGACATGCAGTGTGTCGAGAACAGTGTAAGCATCGAATTGTTGTTGCAACAGCTTTGCCTTGGCTTCAAATTTCTCGCGATCTTCCGCAGTCCACCAATTGCGCAATGTGCCGTCCTTATCATACTGGCTTCCCGAATCATCAAAGCCGTGCGATATCTCATGCCCTATCACGGCTCCGATGGCACCATAGTTAAATGCATCGTCCGCATCAGGGTGGAAGAAAGGGTATTGAAGAATGCCAGCCGGAAAAACAATTTCATTCATCACCGGGTTGTAGTAGGCGTTTACGGTAGGCGGTGTCATACCCCAACGCAACCTGTCCACCGGTTTTCCCAACTGGCTGATCATGTCGCTGAAAGCCCAATGGTTCGCATTGCGCACATTTTGGAGAAAAGTTTTTTCTTCTATTGCCAAGCCATCATAATTTTTCCACTTATCCGGATAGGCAATCTTTGGATGAAACGCTTTTAGTTTTGCAAGGGCTTTTTGCTTGGTTGCATCACTCATCCAATCCAATTGCTTGATCCTGATTTCATACGCTTTAATCAGGTTATCAATCAAAATTTTCATGCGGGCTTTTGCCTCTGGCTTGAAATATTTTTCCACATACATCTGTCCCAATAACTCACCGACATGGCCATCGGTAAGGCTCGAAGCTCGCTGCCAACGGGGCGTTTGCACTTTTTGCCCGGTGAGCGTTTGGTTGTAGGCAAACTCTGCATCCACGAAAGGTTTGCTCAAATAAGGCGCGGCTGATCGGAGCAAATTCCATTGCAAATAAACCTGCCAGTCGCTGATTGGCGTAGCTTGCAGAAGGCTATCCGCCACCGGAAAAAATTTCGGGACATTCACCAAAATGCTATCCTGATTGGTGATGTTGACTTTTGCCAGAAAGGATTTCCAATCAATGGAAGGGGTAGTCTTCATAAAGTCTTCAATCGAAAATTTATTGTAAGTCTTTTGTGGGTCGCGCATTTCCGTGCGGCTCATCTCCGCCTTCGCCAATTTTTTCTCCATGGAGAAAATAGTGGCAGCATTTTTTTTCGCTTGCGCTTCTGATGTACCCGTAAGCTTAAATATGGAAACGACATACGTTTCAAATGCAGATTGTATTTTTTTCGACCTTGGATCGTTCTTTAAATAGTAGTCCCGGTCGGGCATGGACAGTCCTCCCTGACTGAATTGCACCACCATCTTGTCGGGATGCTTTCTATCCTGGCCAACATAAAAACCAAAAAGGGGAAACCCAATGCCCTGCGATCGTTCAAAGCTAATTTCATTCAGCACTTGTTGTTTATCCTCCAACTCGGTTACGCGTTGAAGGTCAGCACGAATAGGGTCAGCACCCAATTCCTCAATCGCTACCGTATCCATGGCCGCTTCATAAAAACCGGCTACACGTTTTTTCACCGATCCGGGCTTTGCGTTTTTATCTGCGACTGCATCCATCAAAATTATTTTAAGCGCGTTCACATTAAAATCGCGCAGCATGTTGAAACTT
>JAYVMP010000174.1:0-9083 GCA_043758895.1 Bacteroidota bacterium | reverse complement strand
GGCTGTATAACGTTAAAAGATTAAACTCCCGGTTGGGCTTGGCGAATAAATGGGTGTAGTTTAAACTCGCGTCAATCGAATGGGAGAGATTAATGGAGTTGATGTTCCGTGTCGATTTTCCGTTCGGGTTTTCATTTAAATTAATAAGTGATTGTGTGGTCAGGCCGTCTTGATAAACGTGCCCATCGCGCAGGCCAAAGCGCACAGAGCCGGTGAGCGAATTATTTTTATCGATGTCGTAATCCATGCCCAGTGTATAGTTCCCGAAAATGTTTTGGTTCCGCGTTGAAGCACTCTGGATATTTTGATAGGTGGTGTCTTTAAGGGCATTGTAAGTGGTTTGGTTGTTGTAAAATTTCCCTGGCGTATTGTATTGTGCCCTTCCAAAACCACCCAGCGAAAGGCCCAGCTTGCCTTTACGGTAGCTGCCGTTGAGGCCTAAGTTTGAGCCTCGGTATCCTGAACTGCTGTTGATGTTCATGGTCAATCCTTCCAATGTATTTTTCTTTAAAATGATGTTGATGATGCCAGCCGATCCTTCCGCATCATACCTGGCCGAAGGCGATGTGATCACCTCCACTGTTTTAATTTGGTCTGCCGGGATTTGTTTGAGGGCGTCTGAGATGCTGCTCGCAGTGATTGTGGACGGCTTATTGTTCACCAGCACTTTTATATTTTGGCTTCCACGAAGGGAAACATTTCCATCTAAATCAACAGTCAATAGTGGCACACGCCTGAGCACATCGGTGGCGTCACCACCTTTGGCTGTTGCATCGTTTTCGGCATTGTAAACCGTGCGGTCAACTTTTTCTTCAATCAAGGGCCGTTGCCCCACAATTTCAACGGCTTTGAGCATTTGCACAGAAGGGCTTAGTATAATGTTGCCTAGGTTCACATCATTCTTCTTGTCGGTCAATTGTACCTTAATCATTTTAGTAGTGTAGCCAATAAATGAAATTGCTACAATGTAATTTCCGGGCGGCAGTTTGGCGATGGTAAATTTCCCTTTGTCATCGCACACGTCTCCGTTCACCGGCTTGCGGGTGGCCTGATCGAGAAGTGCCACATTGGCAAATTCAACTCCCTGGTTATTGGTCGAATCCTGCACAACCCCTGTTATTTTCCCTGTGACAAGATCGATAGGCGGCTGACCATGAGCGGAAATGGCCAACAGAAAAATGGAGCATGTAAGTACAAATGATTTCATGTGTTAATATTTATTTTTTTTTGTAGTCACATGGAATGCCCAAGGCCATTATCATACCGTTGGGTCTGCTTTGCTGATGGGCATTTCATGGTTAAATTTTAAGGATGTTAAATGCAGGCCTTTTATTTTAGTTATCTATCGCAAAAATGGAAGGAATTGTTTTCCAGTGAGCTTGATTTTAGATGACTACCGCAAATCGTTCGACACTTCCTATAACTTATCGTCAGCTCGGGCTTATAGACCATGTACCTCAATCCATCGAAAAAGTTGCGCGAAGTGCCTAAATAATGGCGGGAATCCACTCCACAATTGCAGGAACGGTTACCTTAGCAGCGCTTTCAACGTAGTAGCGGTATGACAATTTTTTTTCAGCGCAACCGGATATTTTTATTGCACCTTTCTTTCTGGTGTTTTTATTGTTCGTTCTATATCTATGCTTTTAGTTCGCGGCCCGGGCGGGATATTGCATTGCATAGGCTGCTTATTTTCTCTACCCTGCAGTTGTCGTTTGCCATGTTGGTAGCCTACTTTAATTATTTTATCCTGCTTCCGCGCTTTTTAAAATACCAAAAAACTTGGAGATACCTTTTGGAATTTGCAGTGCCATTTATTTTACTCATCACCTTGCGGGTTCACCTTCAGCGCTACATGGTGGACGAATACGCACACCACGAGCGTTATTTTTATTCTACGTTTTATGTTGTTCAATTGTCCTTTGACACATTGCTAATCACCATTTTTGTAGGCACGTTGCGGTTTGCCGTAGGCTGGTTTGAATTGGAATCCACACGCAAGCAGATGGAGAACGACAAGTTGGCCAACGAACTCAAATTTTTGAAAGCTCAGATCAATCCCCATTTTCTTTTCAACACACTCAACAATCTCTATTACTTAGCTTATAGCCATTCGGCCAACACCACCGAAGTGATCGCCAAACTTTCGCAGATGATGCGCTATATGATTTATGATTCAAATTATCCAAAAGTTCCATTGAGCAAAGAGATCGAGTACATGCAAAATTACATCAGTTTAGAGCGCTTGCGCTTGAATAACGAAGTGCCTATCGACTTTACCATTGAGGGAGATACGGAACATATTTTGGTGACCCCATTGATTTTTATTACATTTCTTGAGAACGCTTTTAAACACGGAGTGAGTGCCAACACGATTGGTTCGTGGGTCAAAATTCATTTTCATCTAAAAGACAATGAAATTATTTATAGGGTGGAGAATTCAAAATTAAAAAGTGAATTGCCCGAAAAGGAGAAGTCGGGTTTCGGGTTGCAAAATTTGCAGCGAAGGCTTGAACTGAGCTATCCAGGCAGCTATCAGGTAAAGACAAATGATCAAACTGACCGTTATTTTGCACAACTCAATTTGTCGTTGTGAATGTATCTTGCATCATAGTGGATGATGAACCGCTGGCACGAAGCTTATTGAAAGATTATGTGTCAAAAATCCCTTCATTAAAATTAATTGATGTTTGTTCCAGTGCAGTGGCTGCCATGGAAAAGATGCAATCCCAGCCGGTGGATTTACTTTTTCTGGATATTCAGATGCCTGAAGTCACAGGCCTTTCATTGCTCAAAATCATGAAAAAAAAACCGTTGGTTGTGTTGACTACGGCCTATTCCGAATACGCTTTGGAAAGCTATGAGTTCGATGTAGTTGATTATTTGCTAAAGCCGATCACGTTTAGCCGCTTCTTGCAAGCCGTGGATAAAGTAAACGCCAGGTTGAATTCTTTGTCCACTCAACCGGAAAAAATAGCCCCCAATTTGTCGCAACCATTCATCTTCGTGAAAGATGGGACAAAATTGGTGAAAGTAAGATGGAGTGATATTTTGTATATCGAAGGCCTCAAAGATTATGTGACCATCCACACGAAGCAACAAAAGGTAGTAAGTTTGCAGCGGCTAAAATCGTTGGAGGATCAGTTGCCCTCGGATCAATTCATTCGCATCCACAATTCTTTCATTGTCGCATTGAGCGCGATCGATACCATTCATAAAAATGAAGTGCATGTGGGATCTTCCTCCCTCCCCATCAGCGACTCCTATCGAAAAACCTTTCGTGATTTCATTGAGAAAAATCATTTGCAGTAAGGCGAAATTGTTGACTGTTGATATCAACAGGTAAGGTGTTTATTTTTTATCCGTGGCAAGCACCACCTTAATCTTGTTCTTCACCCCGATTTTTAACACATCTACTAAGTCCTGGATTTCAAGGTCGCGGGGAATGTATAAGACTACTGTAGGTTCATCTAATCCGTGCACTGCGGTGACAAGTTGCTGTTCGAGTTGGCCAGCGGGTACAGCCTTATTGTTGAGGTAATAGTTCTTGGTCTTGGTCACGGTAAGAGTAATGGTCTTCTTGTTGAGGGATTGCGTTTCACTGGCTTTTGGCACCAATACTTTAATGATGTTGGGATTCGCTATCGTGGAGATAATAAGAAAAAATAACAGCAAGAAAAACATGATGTCGTTCATGGAGGAAGTGGCTACTTCGGCAGCGAAGTGGTGTCTTCTCCTGATTTTCATTTGGAGGGCACTTGAAGCGAGCGCAAAAAGTCGAGCACATCTTTTTGTATTTGCAGGGTGAAGCGGCCAATGCGCATTTGTAGCATGTGGTAGGCGATATAAGCCATAATGCCAACCGCCAAACCTGCACCACTCGTTATCATTTTCTGATAAAGACCCCCTGATATCGTTCCTATGCTGATGTTGTCGGTGAGGGAAATGTCGTAAAATATATGGATGATGCCGAGAATAGTCCCAATAAAGCCAAGCATGGGTGCAACGCCCGCAATAATGCCCAAATAGCCTGTGTTTCGTTCCATCATTGCAACTTCAATATTCGTGGCCGATTCCATCATCGATTCTATCTCGCGCATAGGCCTACCGATGCTGTCAATACCAGACGAAATAATTTTTCCGGTGGCTGAGTTTTCATCTTCGGCATAGCGCTTGGCCTCAGCGATGTTCCCCATAGACAGGGCGCGGGTTATTTTTGATAGGAAGTTGCCATCGGTTTTGATGGTTGAGCGAAGGTAGAGGTAACGCTCCACGGTTACGTATATGGCCACTACTGATAAAAGTAAAATGGGCACCATCACGATCCCCCCTTTCCACATCAGTTCTATAAAGGTTAGCTCATCTTGAGGTGGAGTTGCTATTTGTAGGATCATGGGCGCTTTTTAAAAGTAATCAGGTTTGTAAACAGTAACGCTAAAGTTGTAAAAGGATTGCAGCACTCGCTCCTTCGCAGCCCGTAGTAAATGATTCTAACTTCACTTTTTCTTTTTGGGCCGATTTTGTGTGGGGGGCGTGTTGATCATTTTAAGTGCTTCTTTGGCATTCTCGTCTTCGGGGTTTAGTGCCAGCACTTTCTCCCAATAGCCTTTGGCAATTTGGTTTTCTTGTTTGATCATGTGAAAAGATCCCATATACTGATAGGCTGCAATGAGGTCATTTTTATTTTTATCCGGTGTGGCCGAGGCAATCTCAATCACTTTTTCATAATACGGTTTGGCCAACGCTTCTTTCAACTCTTCATCCTGATTGGATTTTGATCGGGCAGCCCACAGATAACCTAGCGTGATTTTCGGCTGCAACTCAATCAGCTTAACAAATGCACTGTCAGCTTGCGGATATTTCTTTTCAAAATAGAGCGACCTGCCGAGCATATAGTAATCATTGGCGTAGGGCTTTTTGCGGATTTTGATTGCGGATTGGCATACCTCACTGCATTCACTGAATTTTTTTGACTTGAAATAGTAATCCATTAAAGTTTGCAGCACATCGGGCTGATTTTGATCTAAAGCCAAACTCTTGCGGAAAGCAAGCGCGGCAAGTGAATCTTTATTCTGTTTTTGAAGCAGCTCCGCATAGTTATTGAAATCATCATTATCCACTTTAGTTTGAGGGTTCGATAGGTATTGCTCAAAAACCGATTGACTTTCTGCGAGTTTGCCTTCTTTTAATAGAGATTGGGCATAGAACTTCAGGGTGGTGGAAGACACATCCGGCTTTAGGCTCAACGCTTTGAATTCATTGTTAGCTTGGTTGTAATCTTTGGCCATGAATAAAAAGAAAGCGTAACGGAAGCGGTCATCTTTATCGGGGCTGTCTGTCAGGTCAAGGTACATTTTGTAGTGCTTGGCTGCGTTGGGGCCGTCTTTCTTTTGATAATAAAGTTCGCCAAGGTCTTTGTGGGCCAGCGCAAAATCGGGATCAATCTTTACCGCCTTCTGCAAATCCTCTTCTACAATGGCAATATTTTTAGAGCGCATAAAAAGTTTTGCGTGTTTGTACCATGGAGCTGCACTTTGCTGGTTTTTGATGGAGGCGTCTTCATAAGCACTGGCCGTTGAACCGCCATTATTTTCTGAGAGGTAGTAATCGCCCAAAAGCAAAAAAGTCTTCGCATCATCGGGATTGATTTCCTTGGCCTTTTGCAAATGAGCCAATGCATCTTTGCTGTAGGTCTTATCAAGCATTTCCGCTTCAGCGATTGCTTGAAGTGTTGTTACATTTTTTTTACCAAAACCAAGTGCTTTGTCAAACAAGGGTTTTGCTTGCGCCCCTTTCTTTTCCAATATAAGGATATGGCCTTGCCCCACATAGTTCAAGGGCTCTTTTGGGTTAGCAGAGACGCCCTTGTCAAAGGAACTTTTAGCCCCCGCCTGATCACCTGCCAATAGCTGTGCATGTCCAAGGTGGTAATACAATTGCGATGAAGCGGGGTAGGCTTCAGTCGCTTTTTTTAGAACTTCGATCGCTTGTTGCTTTTTATCCTGCTCAATAAGCCGTTCGGCATTTTTAATTTCAACGTCTTGGGCAAAAGCCATGACATAGACCAGGCTCATAACAGCCGCGATACCCACATTGACAAGCGGCTTCCATAGATTAAGTTGGTTTTTCATAGTTGTAGTGTAAGATTACATTGAATTAAAGGCTAAAGAAAATACAGTGCAAGGGATTTTCCAAAAAGAAGGTGCTCTTCAAACCATTAATTTGTTTGGCTGTTCGTTCAGGCTGAAATGAATTCAGTAAAAATCATGCCATCCTTACTTTACTATTTTTCCCAGCGGCCTTCGATTGATCTCAACTATCCGCACGGGGGCTTTGGCAGGTACCAAGCCTGCTTTCAGCACAATGCGTTGGCCCTTGTCGTTGGCCACATAGGAAATAAATCCACTTCCAAGTCCAGTGCGGGCCTCCCGGCTAATCATAATCACCTCGCGCGATAGGGGGTATTTTTTTAAGGCAATGTAGGCCTTGTAGGGTTTTAGATAATCGTCCGCTTTGGAGATGCCCATGACCTTTATCGAGCCCAAAAATTTATTGGCAGCGGGGTCATCACTGTCGCTGATCCAGCTTAGCCCAATAAGACCAATGGCATTTTTGGTTTTGGATACGTAATCGACAACGGCCTCGTTAGTGGCGGCAGCAAAACAATTCGGGGGAAGGCTTTTGATCTGCATGGTATCTGCGAGGTAGCGGATGATTCCCGATTGAGGATGATCGAAAACGAGTTGCAGGTCACCCAGTCTGGAAGACGGGTAAAGCTGTTGCCATTGCCGATACTTTCCTTGGAGGATGCCCTCCAACTGCGCCCACTGGATCAAACTGTCGGGATTCGATTTGTTTTCAATCAGGGCAATAGCTTCTTTCGCGACAATAACTTCGGCTGCTTTGATTTTTAATGAATCTATTCTCCTCATCTCAAACGGATATAATTTACGTGTAACTACCGCCAAACGCACGCTATCGATCAATAAATCATGAATCGCTTTTTGCTCGGAAGTGTAATCAACCCGAAAGTGGGCATCAGGATAAGTCCCTTCAAACCCAGCTATCTCTGCTTGAAACAAAGGTTTCAAGGACTCATCAACGGCAATCTTGATCGTGCCCGAGGTTGGCGTATCCAGCAGCTTGCCATGCTTGTCGCGATCGGAACACGAACCTACCACGGCCAACAGTACAATGGAAATAAGGGTTTTCGTTGAAGTGCTCATTAGTGAGAAATGTTTGATAACAAACTTACATGAAGATTGGGAAATACACACAATCAGATCAAAATCCATTCAAAGTTTCTTGCCTGCTAACGGAGGCCATATTAGTTTTAATTTTTTAAGGTTAATAATTGAAATACCCCTTATACCAATTCAACATTGTTGGATTGGACGAGAGAGAATTATTTTTCAATTTTTTTTTCAGTCCGGCTTTTGTTGGCATGGATTTAAACCCCCAATCTCACCCCATCACCAACGATCGCATGGACACCGAACCCAAATCCGTCTTTTCATTGAAAAATTTTAATTCCTCATCCTTGCCTTGCAACGCGATGGTGTAGATCAATGGAAGATAATGGTCGTTCGTGGGCACGGCCAGTTTTGCGCTCGCTCCTATTTTTTCGTAGTCAATGATCCCTTGGTGATCGTGGCCTTCGATCATCTGTTTTATCTTTTCATCAAACTCAACTGCCCAGTCATAAACTCCACCGGAAAAATCCATCATCCGCAGATTGTGCACGATGTTCCCACTTCCAATGATCATCACCCCTTTGTTTCGTAATTGGATTAATTCTTTCGCGAGGTCGTAGTGGTGTTGCATAGGCTGGTAGTAATCCAGGCTCAGTTGATACACGGGGATGTCCGCTTGGGGGTACATCGGCAATAAAAAGCTCCATGTGCCGTGGTCAAGGCCCCATTCGTAATCCTTTTGCACGTTGGTTTGGTGAATAATTCCTTTAGTTAGTTCAGCGAATTCGGGCGCACCCGGAGCGGGATATTGTTGGGCAAACAATTCTTTAGGAAAACCACCGAAGTCGTGAATGGTGCGCGGCCGCTCCATAGCCGTAACAAATGTGCCCCGCGTGAGCCAATGGGCAGAGATGGTGAGGATTGCTTTGGGTTGGGGAAGGCTTTTCCCAAAATCGATCCAGCGTTGGTGATACTCATTGTGCTCGATGGCATTCATTGGGCTTCCGTGACCGATAAAGAGAGCAGGCATCTTTTGCCTTGTCTCTCCATTGGCCAGTGTATTCTTTAACTCGTTTGATGCGGACATAATTTGATTTTTTTATAAACCTTAACGGCACGCAATAAATTCCAAGTTCAAATTTGTTTATGTTTAAAGGACATTTATAAAACTCTTTGTGCCCTTCTCTTTCGAAGAAAGGAGAAAGGTTGAGGTAGTCAAAAGCAAAGTTTTTGACATGCCCTGAATATAGCCGCCCGATAAAAATAGTTAGTTTTGATGAAGAGATCGCATGTCCAAAGCATTGTCATTTGAATTTGACCCCCATGAAACATTATTTGCCGAGCTGGTAATTCCTGTGCCGATCGATAGGCTGTTCACCTACCGGGTGCCTGCCGCCATGAATGAAAAAATAAAAATCGGGCAACGCGCCATTGTTCAGTTTGGCGCAAGAAAAATCCAGACGGGTATCGTAACCCGCCTCCACAATCGGCCACCGGTTGACTATGAAGCTAAATATATTTTGGAGCTGCTTGATGAGAGCGAGGTGATTTACGATCAGCAATTCAAGTTGTATCAGTGGATGGCTGGATATTACATGTGCAGTTTGGGCGAAGTAATCAATGCTGCCCTGCCCTCCGGTCTAAAATTGTCGAGCGAATCGATGGTGCAAATCGACCCCCGTTTTGATCTCGAGGCCTCCTCCTTCGATTTTTCAGAGAAGGAAAGGACCGTTCTGAAGCGCTTGAAACAGGAGCCGCTCAACTACACTTCAATTGTTAACCTGATTGGTTCTAAAGTAATTTATAACCTGTTGAAGTCGTTGGTGTCAAAAGAGGCAATTATCATTTTTGAACAGGTCAAGGAAAAATTCAGACCGAAAACCGAAAGGC
>JAYVMP010000173.1:0-6256 GCA_043758895.1 Bacteroidota bacterium | reverse complement strand
TAGCATAGGATTTGTCCTTGCTGATTTTCTCCATCAGATACATGCCTGAGCCGTACACGAGCATATTCCAACAGCCTACCAGCGAGCCGTACGATTTCCATTGTACTGTCATGTCACGCACAATGTTTTTTTGAAAGTATGGAAGCTCCCATAGATAAGATTCGGTGAACACGAACAAAAAACCCACTGCACCGGTAAGCCACATCCATACGTAAACTGGACGTTCATTCAGCTTAAATGTTGACCTCACTACATTGATAGCAAATAGCAGCCATCCTGCCAAAACCGGAATCGCCAAGACGGGATGAAACTCCCAGTATTCACGCCCTCCGAAAATTCCTAAAATGTAGCTGCCAAGGATAAGCACAATTGAAATTGCAAACACGACCCACTGCCATTGAGCAAGTCTTGGTGAAAAAAGATTACCAGCGTATTCGTTCACATAGGAGAGCACCCCGCCCGATGCAGCTAACAGAATCCAAAATACAGTTGATG
The DNA here is from genome assembly GCA_043758895.1 of Bacteroidota bacterium. Classification (GTDB taxonomy): domain Bacteria; phylum Bacteroidota; class Bacteroidia; order Cytophagales; family Cyclobacteriaceae; genus ELB16-189. The sequence continues at coordinate 5,761 of JAYVMP010000173.1, read as the reverse complement.
ACACATGCAATGGCCTTATTTTTTCAAAAGATAAAAAACTCTTAAATAACCCTGGGATTACATATTGGAGGCTGCCAGCTATGCCAAAGGCCATGCCCAGTAACAGAACTCCAAGCCCCATGATAATTAGCCTCTGGGGAACTGTCATTTTATTTTGTGTCAATGGTTCCATCGAGACTTATTTTAAATTGTCTGGGGTCAGAATGGCCTGTCGCGTCCACATGCTGCAGGAATGCCGTGAGAAAACTCAACTCCTCATCAGACAGCGCAAAAGCGGGCATAATAGAAGTGCCATTACGAGCGAATGCTTTTATATATTCAGGCCCCATAGTTGAATAAACGTTGGTAAGATCAGGGCCTAAAAACCCTCCAAGTCCGTACAGTTGATGACAGGCTGTGCAATTTTTCTCTTGCCAAATCATTTTGCCTTTCAGTGCTTCAGGTTCAACTTCTTCATTTACGGGAAGCTGGTAGACAAACCATGTGTAGATGGAGAAAAGAAACGCCAAGCTAAATATTGTCATTTTAATCATATTCTTATTAGGTAGACCAGAGTATTCAACTCGTGCAAAGTTATAATTCAAATTAAATAAGACAAAATAATCTTTTATTGCTAATTTACCGCCCGATAAAGGCTCAAAGATGGATACAACCCTAACCACCACTATAATTCGCCCGAAAAATCTAATGGTTCAACGCATTAATAATTTTGAACTCGCTGACCAACTCAAACAGATGGGAGTCTATCCATACTTTAGGGTAATCGAATCAGATCAGGATACCGAAGTGACAATAGACGGCAAACCTGTGCTCATGTTTGGCTCCAATAGTTACCTGGGTCTTACCAATCATCCTGAAGTAAAAGAAGCCGCGCAAAAAGCAATTCGTAAATATGGCACTGGCTGTGCCGGTTCGCGTTTCCTCAATGGCACTCTGGATATCCATATTCAATTGGAAGAGGAACTGGCACAATTCACAGGCAAAGAAGCTGCAATTGTTTTTAGCACCGGCTTCCAGGTGAACATCGGGGTGATACCTGCATTACTAGGACGCAATGATTGTTTGGTATTGGATGAACTTGATCATGCCTCCATCATCGAAGGTAGCCGATTGTGCTTCGGCAGGACACTGAAGTTCAGGCACAACAATATGCGTTCGCTCGAAAAAGTGCTGGAGTCGTGTGATGAAAATAAAATTAAACTAATTGTGGTAGATGGCATCTTCAGCATGGATGGAGACATTGCTCCGTTGCCTGAGATTACTGAATTGGCCGAACGGTATGGAGCAACCGTGATGGTGGATGATGCACATTCGCTGGGAGTGATTGGTCACCAGGGAAGGGGAACGGCATCACACTTCAATGTCGTGGATAAGACAGGGCTGATCATGGGAACATTTAGTAAGTCGCTGGCCTCTATCGGAGGTTTCATCGCCAGCGACAAGAATACCATCAACTATTTAAAACATCACGCGAGATCGTTGATGTTCAGCGCGAGTATTTCGCCAGCGGCTGCGGCCAGTGCACAGGCTGCCTTACGAATTGTTCAACGTGAGCCAGAGCGCATTCGGCAATTGTGGAGCAACACTCGCTACACATTGCAAGGTTTGAAGGAACTTGGGTTTGACACCGGTAGTTCCTGCACACCCATCATTCCGATCTACATCCGCGATGACATCAAAACATTCCAGCTTGCCAACGAGTTGCTGCGTGCAGGAATTTTTGTAAACCCTGTGTGCTCCCCGGCTGTTGCGTCCGATAGTTCGTTGATCAGGTTTAGTTTGATGGCTACTCACACACGCGAGCAGATTGATTGCGCTCTTTCCAAAATCCATTCGACAGCGCGCGCATTGGAAATTATCTGACGTATGAGTTTGTCCATCAAAGAAGTTTCAAAAGGCAAGCAGCTAAAAGACTTTGTCAACTTTCCTTATCAACTCTATAAAGGAAATTCCTTCTTCGTTCCACCGCTGCGATTCGATGAGATGGCTACGTTGAGGAAAGATAAAAATCCCGCGTTCGATTATTGTGAAGCCCGCTACTGGGTGGCCTACCAGGACGGAAAAATTGTAGGGCGTATTGCTGCTATCCTCAATCATGCTTTTATTGAAAAATGGAAAAAAAATTATTTGCGTTTTGGGTGGATTGATTTTGTTGATGATAAAAAAGTGGCTGAGGCACTGCTGGCTCAGGTAGAAAACTGGGCTCGTGAAAAAAAAATGGAAGCTGTGCATGGCCCGATGGGGTTTACCGATCTCGATCACGAAGGAATGCTGGTGGAAGGCTTCGACCAGGTTGGAACGCTGGCGACTATCTATAATTATCCCTACTACTCAAAATACCTTGAAGAGTTGGGATACCAAAAAGATGCCGACTGGGTGGAGTATCTTATCAAAATTCCCAAGCGCGTCCCAGAGAACCTTGAACGCATTGCTGAGCTTGTAAAAAAAAGATGTCAGTTGCAGGTAATGAAATTGCGAAAGCCAAAAGATACTCTTCCTTATTCCAAAGAAATATTTCAACTGATCAACACTACGTTTGCTGATTTGTACGGGGTGATTCCCCTCACAGAACGACAAGTGAACTATTACACACGCCAATATTTTTCATTTATCAAAACTGATTTTGTTTCACTTGTTGCGGATCACGAAGGAAAGCTTGCAGCCTTTGGTATCACGATGCCTTCTCTCTCGGCTGCTCTTCAAAAAGCGAATGGCCGGCTTTTTCCAACGGGAATTCTTCATTTGCTGAAGGCGATGCGCACAAACACGATTATCGATTTGTATCTGGTGACTATCCGGCCCGACTTGCAGGGAAAAGGCGTGAATGCCATTCTCATGAATGAACTTACCCGTTCGTGTATCCGGCATGGAATTCAATTTGCCGAAAGCAATCCCGAATTGGAAAAAAATAGCAAAGTGCGGGCACTGTGGGAATATTACGAGACCCGGCAGCATAAACGCAGACGGTGTTACATTAAGTGCCTTTGAGTAAATGCCCACGATTGCAAAAAAAGTCTTGATTACAGGAGCGAGCGGATTCATCGGCAGTTTTCTTGTGGAAGAAGCCTTGCGGCAAAACATGAAGGTGCTTGTTGGAGTACGCGCCTCAAGTAATCTTAATTTTTTACAGCAGCCTGAAATTTCCAAGATTGAATTAAACCTGTCATCACCGAAAGAGCTGAAAAGGACATTTACCGGTTTGAATGCGACACATGGAGGGCTCGACTATGTCATCCACAATGCAGGCGCTACGTATGCGCGAACGAAAGAAGAATTTTATGAAATCAATTATCGTGGCACCCAAAACCTGGTGAACGCCCTTGTCGCTTGTCGCTTGCCGCTTCGTAAATTTATTCAGATCAGCACACTGGCTACCTACGGCCCTGGCGATGAAGCTACCTTTTCACCAATTGAGGTGGATGATGAGGAGAAACCGCTGTCGAGTTATGCACGCAGTAAGCAAATGGCTGATCAGTGTGTACGATCCATAAAAGAATTTCCTTATCTAATCCTGAAACCCACGGCTGTGTTTGGTCCTCGTGATCGGGATTTTTTGCGACTCTTCAAAGTGATCAACGCTGGATTTGAATTTTCTTTGAACAATCGTCAGATGATTTCACTCATTTATGTAAAAGATCTGACGCGTGTCGCCATTGGTTTGTTGGGTTGTGCGTCCAGCCAAAAAACCTTTCTTGTTTCTGACGGAATCAGTTATTCAAAAGGAGATTTGCCCAATGCAATTCGTGAAGTGCTAAATAAAAGAACTGTTAAGATCAACACGCCCTTGAACCTTTTTCAAGCGATAGTCAAAGTCAATGAGGGATTGCATGCGCTGACAGGTCGGCTCCCATTCCTGCACTCGGAAAAACTTCAGGAAATGGCAGCAACAAATTGGCTTTGTAACAGCGCCTCTGTTTGGAAAGAAATTGGTCGTGCGCCTAAATATAGTCTTAAGGAAGCTGTCTGCGAAACAGCAAGGTGGTACAAACAAAATGGCTGGTTGAGTTAGTCGCTATTCAAAGCATAAATCTCCTTGTGAAAAATTGGCTTCAAAAATTTATCTTTAATAAAGGACTAAAAAGTCGTTTTTTTATTAAGTTTGTCGATCTAACACGAAAAAGCATGACAACCAAAGGATTTATCAATTTTTTACTAAACCCCCGTTATTGGTGGGTATCGCTATCGGTTATTTTCATCATTAGCATGATCGGGGTGCTTCAGATTGGATTGCACACTTACACTGAAGCTCCCCCGATTCCGGATTTCAAAACTGATGATGACGAGATTGTAATCACCTCCAAGGACATTAAGGAAGGCCAGCAGGTATTTCAGAAATACTCGCTCATGGAATATGGTTCGATGTTTGGCGATGGGGCAAATCGCGGTCCGGATTACACAGCCGAAGCGCTCCACCAGGTTTCTGTTTTCATGGGTGATTATTATCTAAAATCAATTACCACAAGAGCGGAAGACCAGATGATGCAACGCTATGGCATTGCTGAGGTTGTAAAAAGGGAAATCAAATCGAACACTTATGATGCGTCTGCCAACTCCGTCACGCTTACGGAAGCGCAGGCTTTTGCTGCCAGGGAATTGGAAAAATATTATCAGAGCATTTTCATGAGCGTATCCGGAAAAGCATCGGGTAAACCGGGTCGTTATATTCAAACCTCTGATGAAGTCAGATCACTGACCGCTTTCTTTTTCTGGGGCGGCTGGGTGTGCGGAGTGGAGCGACCGGGGAAAGACTACAGTTACACACACAACTGGCCGTATGATCCTCAAACAGGAAACACACCCAGTACAGCCGTCATGCTTTGGAGTATTATCGGATCGTTTACTCTTATTTTAGTCCTCGGTTTGGTGCTTTACTATCATGGTAAGCTGGACAAACTGGATGACGAAGTTTTCACAAAAAATGCGCGACCGCTGATGACCTGCGAGGATGTGGCCTCTTTCAAACCCAATCAATTGCAACGGGCCACATACAAATTTTTCTATGCGGCCATTGTGCTTTTTTCACTACAAGTGTTGGCAGGTATTCTGACCGTTCATGATTTTGTGGGTTTCGTTCGTTTTTTTGGTTTTGATATTTCCGAACCACTGCCCATCACTATCACGAGAAGCTGGCACGTACAACTTTCACTTCTTTGGATTTCCGCTTGCTGGATCGGAGCTTCTCTTTTTGTCATGCCGATGTTGTCATTCGATCAGCCGAAGAGCCAACTGCGATGGGTGAATATTTTGTTTGCAATGATTGTGGTGCTCGTAGCGGGAGGTGTGGTGGGAATGTTCATCGGCCCGAAAGGATTGGCCGGTGAGAAATGGTATTGGTGGGGACACCAGGGCTGGGAATATCTCGAGCCAGGAAAAATCTGGCAGATTCTCTTGTACGGAATTTTCGCAACATGGGTCTCGATCTTGTACCGTGGGCTGAAACCGGTGATGCGACTGAAGCAACCGTGGGCTTTACCCAACTGGCTCGTCTACACCACAGCCTGCATCCTCGTGCTTTTGTTATCAGGTTTTTTGTTTAACCCTACAACCAATTTTGTTATCTCTGACTTCTGGCGATGGATGGTGATTCACATGTGGGTCGAGGCTTTCTTCGAAGTATTCACCACTGTGCTGATCGGATATTTCATGGTACTGATGGGCCTGGTGAGCGTGCAAGCTGCCACGCGCGTGATCTACATCGCTAGTCTTCTTTTTCTGGGATCGGGATTGCTCGGTATATCGCATAATTTTTATTGGAATGCAA
>JAYVMP010000172.1:0-19045 GCA_043758895.1 Bacteroidota bacterium | reverse complement strand
AAGGCATGCGCTACAGTGTGATTTATGAATTCAATAATTCAAAAGCGATTGGTATGTATGACAAATATCTTAAAGAAGTCGTAACACCCCAAATCCCTAAGGACGGAACGGTTGTTATCCACGGCTATACCGATACGATTGGCGAAGCAGCGCACAACCTGGAACTTTCCCTGGCCCGGGCCAATGATGTGAAGGGCATTATCGAAAAAGCCTTAAGGAAAGCTGAAAGGAAGGATGTTAAATTTGAAGTGTATGGCTTTGGCGAAGATCCTAACTTATCGCCTTTTGCCAACGATTTTCCAGAAGAACGGTTTTATAACCGTACGGTAGTCATCGATATTATTCCACATAAATGATTTAAAGAACTAGTATTTATTGAAAGGCTGCCAGGATATTGGCAGCCTTATTTTTATAAAAAAAGATGATACGCAATCTCACAATCACTTCGGCAATACCAGATTGCTGTAAGACTCTTCAATCGATGTACAATGCATAGAAGTCAGAATGTTCCAGCATTTATAAGGCAATTAATTTGATAGGAAATAGCAATTAAATGTTGCTAAATTGAAATATTTTGATCTTTTAAATTGTCTAACCTTAAAAAATACGGCTATGATCTATTTATGGAAAACACACCATGCATTGGCAGAAATTAAAAGTAAGAATGTAGGCACAGGAATGTCAACTATCTTCGCGTTCGTATTTCTGACACTGATTCCGCTGACTGGATTTACCCAAGCGAAACAAAAGAGTAAGCCCACGAGTACATCAAAACAGGTTATGCTGATGAATCGCATTGGACCATCTGCTTCGGAACTTTATGTATCGAATAGCGATGGCAGCAACGAACATAAACTATTGGCGTCATCCGGATTTGATTATCATTCCTCTTATTCAGCCGATGGCGAATGGATTATTTTTACATCAGAAAGAAATGGACCGGGGCAGGCTGATATTTTTAGAGTTCATCCTGATGGTACAGCGTTAGAACAACTCACCGATGATCCCGCCTTTGACGATCAGGCTGTGCTTTCGCCCGATGGTACTCAACTTGCATTTGTTTCTTCACGGCAAACCGGCACCACTAACATTTGGATATTAAATCTAAAGACGAAAAGATTAAACAATCTCACTGCTCGTGATGGGATAAAAGGAGATCCAATGAAACCGAATGGTTTCTTCCGGCCAGCCTGGTCGCCAGATGGCCAATGGCTTGCTTTTGCATCTGACCGAAATACGTTATGGAAAGGGCATTCCAACGGATCGGGTTGGGAACATATTCAGGAGCTTCACATTTATTTGATCAAACCAGATGGTTCTGGTCTTCGTCAAATTTCGAAGGATGGGATTAGCTCAGGTTCTCCCAAATGGTCGGCTGACGGAAAGCAATTAGTATTTTATGAAATCGATCCGGAAGCAACATGGCCTGCCAGAACATCATTTGGCGCATCGAAGGCAACCTCACAAATTGTTTCTATTAATATCGAGTCAGGAGAACGAACAGTACATACCTCAGGTGCGGGCTTAAAACTAGTACCACAATTTGTTAGCAACGACAACATTGGTTTTCTTATTAAGGCCGGGCCGGATGAAGGAATAAAATATACCAACGGCAATGCATTCAAAACGAAACTACGATCACCATCGTGGTCACCTGATGGGAAATCGGTTGTCTATGAAAGACAAGACTGGACAGCCAGGAAACAGAATCAATTATTATACAGTTGGGATTCTAATTATGAATATCGTTATACAGATGTGTTCCCAAGTTTCTCCATAGATGGTAAACTTTTGCTTACTGAGAAAAACGACAACTCATCTATTGCCTATATGGATGCCGATGGATCAAATAAAAAGCGGATTTTTGACGCGACCAACGGTGAGGCGTTTTCACCGTGTTGGTCGCCCGATGGACAGAAGGTAGTCTTTGGTTATGGAGGCTATTTAAAAAATCGCACCACGCGAGCCGCTAAAGTAATGATGGCAAATCGTGATGGTACTGAACTTGTGGATCTAACGGACGGCACTCCAAACGCAGGGTTTCCAAGCTTGTCACCGGATGGAAAAAAAATGGTGTACCGCGTATGGGGTAAAGATGAAGTTGGATTGCGAATCATGAATTTGGCAGACCGGAAGATTGAAGTGTTAACAAAGGAATATGACAATGTACCTTTTTGGTCTCCCGATGGCTCAAAGATTCTTTTCACGCGAAAACATGGTGATAACAATTTTGATCTGTTTACCATCAAACCAGACGGCACGGATTTACAACAACTCACCACTTTCCCGGCTAACGATGCCCATGCGGTGTGGACAAATGATGGAAAACAAATATTATGGAGCTGCGGAGACTTCGGTTTCAAAGAGGAAGCTGCGCTGAGCGACAACACCTTTCAACCGTACGGAGTAATTTTTATGATGAATGCTGATGGGAGTAATAAACATCCGCTAACAGATAGTGTTTGGGAAGACTCCATGCCATGTTTTGTTCCGCAAACTAAGCGTCCTTAAATTGATAATCATTATTAATACAGACATCATGAAAAATGCATTATAGTACAGTTGTTGTTTCAGTTTGCCTATTACACTTTCGCTGTTGCACAGACCGCAGATATGTTGGTTGTGAATAAAATAAAAAGCAACGGAAATCGCCTGGTAGCATTGCATTCCTTGATTCAAAATCCGGCACCATTTTAAAAATAATCGCAGTTGGAAATGAACCGCATGAGGTAGCGCTCTCAACAGATGGAAAGTACGCGCTTGTAACAAATACAGGAAGTTACAAAGAGCCAAGCAGCACATTGTCATTAATTGATGTTGCTCAACAGAAGGAAATAAGAAAAGTAGACTTGATAAACCTGTGGAATCCGCATGGAGTTATTTACAATAATGGATTATTTTATTTTACAGCAGAAGGTTCGCGCGCGATTGGCGCGTATGCGGACCGAGCTGGTTGGAAACTTTCGGGCAAAACGCGTCTTGAGAACTGAATTGAAATAAGCTTTACCAATCCGATAGTTCATTCCAAGAAACTACAGAAGCACCTGTTGTTCTCTTTTGCGATGCCCTGCCTCCATAAATCAAATATTGTTTCACCGGCTTTTTGCTTACGGAAGAGAAATAATCAAGTCCTTTAAAAAAATCAGACGAAACGGTTTCACCTGCTTTTAACTCGAGTGCTGTTAATTTGCCGGCCTCATCTATCAACACATCTACTTCATTGCCTGTCTTATCGCGCCAATGATAAAGATTATCTGTTGCACCTGCGTTGAATCGTTTTTTTAGCAACTCACTCACAATTATATTTTCAAACAAAGCTCCTTTGGAAGCATGCGTAGCAATCTGTTTTGCTTGGGTAATGCCAAGCAACGAACAAGCTACCCCTGTATCATAAAAATAGAGCTTAGGAGCTTTGATTATCCTTTTATTAAAATTACCGTGGTAGGGTCTTAACAAATAAATAATGTAACTACTCTGTAACACGCTCAACCAAGCAGAGACCGTTTTTTGGTCAATACCGCAATCATTAGAGAAAGAAGTAATATTCAAAATCTGCCCTGTACGGCCAGCACACAGGCGCAATAATTTTGTAAATTGAGAAAGGTTACTAATGTTTTTTAATTGCCTTACGTCACGTTCCACATACGTAGAAATATAACCTGCATACCAGTCAGGGGCACTCACTTTTTTTGTTGCCACTTCCGGGTAGCCGCCTTGTAAAATATGGCTGCCATAATTAAGTTTTAATTTCTTGGCATTTTCCAATTCTGATAACGAAAGGGGTAGCAATTGCAAATACCCAATACGACCGGAAAGTGTTTGGGTGATCGTTTCTTGCAGCAAGAAATTATTGGAGCCAGTTAAAATAAAGAGACCCTTCTTTTTGGTTTCGTCCAGCACTTGTTGCAAATAAGAGAACAGTACTGGTGCCCGCTGAATTTCGTCTAGGATTGCCCCATTTTTATACTGTGCCAGGAACCCTCTTGGATCGGTATTGACGTACTCCAATACATCAGGGTTTTCAAGCGATACATAAGGTTTATAAGGGAATACACTTTTGCATAAAGTTGTCTTTCCACTTTGCCGTGGCCCAACCACTGCTACACTTCGAAACGTTTTTGCCAGCCTCATCAGGCGAGATTCTGCCATTCGTTTAATCATAATTTAAAGGTAAGCAATTTTGGACAAATCCGGAATCCAATTCCGGATTTGTCCGGTATCTGTTGCCAGGGGGTCAGTACCTGTAACTGGCAAGCTGACCGATTTCAAACGCAACCAAGAAGGTGAGATCAACGGCTTTTATTTGTCGGACAAAACCATTTTGCGTTTTCCAAAGAAGGTGGCCTATCAGTTTGCTTCTTCCTTAAAACATAGTGATGCGATCGCCATACAGGGGTATCCAAACCACCAAAAGCAGGCGAAATTTTTGACGGCAACTTCGCTTTGCTTGAACTTTTGTGGAATAATCGTAATCGAGTCGTAACTAAAATTTCTATTGCCGAAAAAGTTTGAGGAAAAGATTTCGATATGGCAACATCATTGAGGTGACCATACATCAACTCCGGAAAAAAAATTGATCTCGATGGCAAACTCATTGAAACCGCGGTGAGGAATTCTGCGGGGAGTGTAGTCTTAGCAAGAAATAGCGTTCCTGTTTTGCCAACTTCCAAATCTAAGGGTTGAAAACGGGCCTATAAATAATCCGAAACGTCTCAAGATTGCCAACACAACATGTTGAGATATCCAGACTTCTAGTAAAGCCCATTCTACCCTATACTACCCACCTGCAATAGCACCGATCACCAGAAAAGGTTCTTCTCCCGCAATTACTTTATCGGACAACCGAGTATCCGTGGACACGAGTGAGAGGTCTTCTCCACAGGCATAGAACCGCAAAAAAGGCCTGCGCTGTTTTGTCACGTGATCGCGAATCGTACCCGCCAGCATGGGATAGCGCTCCTCTATCACATCCAAAATAGATTGCACAGTGACTTCCCCTGTCACCGACAGTTGTACCTCCGATCCCACTTTGGCCAGATTGCGCAAATGATATGGAAGAACAACTCGAATCATGGGATCGTCTGGACTTCCACGGAGTAAACGGAGGGGAGGTTCTGCACAATCGGTGCCCAACTGTCACCCCCATCAGAAGAAGCATACACTTGCCCTCCGGTAGTACCAAAATAGATTCCGCATGGATCAAACTTGTCCACAGCCATAGCATCGCGAAGGATGTTCACATAGCAATCTTTTTGAGGAAGTCCTTGGGTGAGGGCTTCCCACTCATTTCCCCCTGCCCGGCTGCGATAGACGCGCAGCTTTCCTTCCGGTGGAAAATGTTCGGAGTCGCTTTTAATTGGAATTACATAAACTGTGTTGGGCTCGTGTGCGTGAACATCCACCACAAAGCCAAAATCGGATGGCAGGTTGCCGCTGATTTCGTGCCAGGACTCACCAGCGTTGTCGCTCCTCATAACATCCCAGTGTTTTTGCATAAACAAAACCTCCGGGCGTGAAGGATGCATCGCAATCCGGTGCACACAATGACCAACTTCTGCACGAGGGTCAGGGATATACTGGGAGGACAATCCATTATTGATCGGCTTCCAGGTTTTACCGCCATCATCCGTTCTAAAGACGCCAGCAGCCGAGATCGCAACATAGATCCTTTGCGGGTTATTTTGATCTTCAATAATCGTATGGACGGCCATGCCGCCTGCGCCAGGCGCCCACAACGAACCAGTGCGGTGGCCGCGCAGTGTTGACAGTTCCTGCCAAGTTATGCCACCGTCCACAGATTTGAACAATGCAGCGTCCTCCACACCTGCATAGACCGTATTGACATCAGTCATTGATGGTTCCATGTGCCATACGCGCTTGAATTCCCAGGGATGCTGGGTGCCGTCATACCACTGGTGTGTAGTGAGTGGCTTACCCTTCTCAGAAGTGTCGTACGCAAACTTGTTGCTTTCGGTAACAGGCATTCCTTGAGCGGTGGTTGCTGCATCACCGATCTTGAATCCTGGTTGGAACCATGTTTTACCGCCATCATCCGACCGTTGGATGATCTGCCCGAACCATCCGCTGCTCTGCGATGCATAAATCCGGTCTGGATCTGCCGGTGATCCTTTAATATGATACACTTCCCATCCAGCAAAAAGGGGACCATCGACATCCCACTTTGCACGTTTGGCATCCGAAGAAAGGACAAATGCGCCTTTTTTCGTGCCCACAAGAACCCGTATAGCTTTCATAACAATGATATTTTTGTTTTTGGTTGGTTATTCCAACTCAAAATCTGAAAAATACATGTGGAAACCAAACACTACAATTCTTTATGGGCAATTAGTGATTGCAAATTGAATCCTCAAAAATTTATTTCATATCTACTTCAATTCGAACTTGGCCTTTTTCACATCACGTGAATTGGGGCCAATAAAAACCTCGAATTCCCCCGGCTCGCTGCCAAAACTAAGATCCGAGTCATAAAAAGACAGATCAAAGTTGTGAAGGGTAAATTTGACCGTTTTGGTTTCGCCAACTTTGAGCGCTATTTTTTTAAATCCCTTCAATTCCTTAACCGGGCGGGTAACCGAGCCCACCAAATCGCGGATGTAAAGCTGAACTACTTCCTTTCCATCGTGATGGCCTTTGTTGGTAACGTCTATTGAAACGGTTATCGAATCGAGCCTTGTCATTTCAGTTTTATCCAACTTTAAATCACCGTAATTAAATTCTGTGTAGCTCAACCCGAAGCCAAACGGATAAACGGGATCATTGGAAACATCGAGGTAATTTGAACGGAATTTTTGAAACCATTTTCCTTCAGGCAATGGGCGACCTGTATTTTTGTGGGCATAATATAATGGCAACTGCCCTACATTTTGTGGGAACGTGGTTGTCAATTTGCCTGATGGATTCACCTCGCCAAAAAGCACGTCCGCAATGGCATCCCCTGCTTCGCTTCCGCCAAACCAAACATTCAAGATAGCCGGCACGTTTTCATCTTCCCATTTGAGTGCCAAGGGCCGCCCTGTAAATACCACCAGCACCACCGGCTTACCTGTTTTCAAAAGTGCTTTCAACAAATCTTTTTGTGTTTCAGGGATTTCAATATTGGAACGGCTCGAAGCTTCGCCTGTCATCTCTGCCGATTCGCCCAGTGCAGCAATGGTTACATCGGCACCCCTTGCTATACGCAATGCTTCATTCCTAATTTCTTCGGCAGTCCGCTTATCGCGATGGAGTGTTTTCCCAAAAGGGGTGGCGTTTATCTCAAGTGCTTCCTCTTCGTAGAGGTTCGATCCTTTTGCGAAAATAATCTTGGCATTTTTTCCAACGGCATGTTGTAACCCTTTCAGCAACGAGGTCGATTTAGAAAAATCCGCTGCTACACTCCAAGTGCCCGTCATGTTCTCTTTTTCGTCCGCCAGAGGACCTATTAAAGCAATAGTCCCTGATTTTTTCAAAGGCAAAACATTATTTCTATTCTTCAACAAAACAAAGCTCTGGGCGGCAATCGATCGGGCTTCTGCCCGGTTGGATGCAGTAAAAATCTCTTTCTTAGCTCGCTCCACATCGCAATACTTGTAGGGATTTTCAAACAAACCCAATTTGAATTTTGCCTCCACTATTCTTCTGCACGCATCATCAATTTGCTTTTCAGTTACCTTTCCCTCTTTCAGTGATTTGGGCAGAGTCGAAAGCATGCCTTCGCTCACCATGTCCATGTCAATGCCCGCACCTAACGCTTTGGCCGATACAGTTTGCAAATCGCCAATACCGTGTTCCACCATTTCGCTGATGCCCGTATAGTCCGATACCAAAAAACCCTTAAAACCCCATTGCTTGCGAAGCACCTCGGTAAGCAACCATTTGTTGGCGGTGGCAGGGATGCCATCAATCTCATTGAATGATGCCATCACACTCCCCACGCCTGCATCAACTGCGGCTTTGTAGGGAGGAAAATATTCGTTGTACATGCGGATGCGGCTCATGTCGGTGGCATTGTAATCGCGGCCTGCCTCGGATGCTCCGTAAAGGGCATAATGTTTTACACAAGCCATAATGGTATTGTTGGCGGAGAGGTCATCGCCCTGATACCCCTTCACCATGGCCGTGGCAATCTGTGATCCGAGGTATGGGTCTTCTCCGCTTCCTTCTGCGATACGGCCCCAACGTGCATCGCGGGCAATGTCCACCATGGGCGAATAATTCCAATTGATTCCATCGGCACTGGCTTCAATCGCTGCAATCCTTGCACTTCTTTTTATCAATTCCATGTCCCAACTGCAACTCAAACCAAGTGGAATAGGGAAAACGGTTTCGTAACCATGAATGATGTCCATCCCGAAAATCAAAGGGATTTTCATGCGGCTCTTTTCTATTGCCAGTTTTTGGATCTCTTTTATCTTCGAAACAGATTTTATATTGAACAATCCGCCTACCTGGCCCTTTGCAATTTTTTTTGCAATATCCGTATTCTCGGCTTGGCCCGTTACAAAATCGCCAGCCGAAGGCAAGTTCAATTGGCCAATTTTTTCTTCTAAGGTCATCAATCGAAGAAGCGAATCAACGCGTTGATCAAGGCCTGAGTGACTGCCTTGCTTTTTTGAGCAGGCCGATAGTACAAGGAGTGAAATGAAAATCAGGATGGAAGTTCTCATAAGCCGTTTGGTTTAATTAAATCCAAGTTTTGTTTTTGCTGCCTTCACTTCCGGTGCCGACATAAATAAATTCCAAAGCAATTGCGTTCGGTAATTTTCCATCATTACCACAATAGGCCCCTGATCGATGGCCAGGTACCACGGCTTATGCCAATTGAATTGCTCGCTAAACCCATCGTAAAAACCAAATTTCCCAAAAATTTTTGTGCCCATGCTATCGTAAAAATAGCGCATGGCAGCTTTGCTCTCCTCTGGAGTATAAGGAAATGAAGACAGTGCCCCGGTAGGTGTGATTACCCCTAAGTCTTCGGTGGGACTGTGGGCAGCATAACCACGAATAGAATACCCTGCGGTGAGCCCCCAGCAGTTGGTGCCATAGCCTTTATACCCTTTCGGGTTTTGAACACAATAGTTATAATCGATTAATACATGGTTCTTGTTATGCTGCCAATAATCTGCATACTCATCTTTAAGATTGCGCGGATCAAGCCCTAAAAAGGAATAGTGTGACCAAAATAACGGGCCGCCAAATTTTTCTGCACCATTGTGTTTAAGCGAAAGATGCAGACCATACTGTTGATGCGTTTTATCATTCCGGATTCCTCCATTTCGGGCCCAGCCTTTGTGATACACCTCGGCAGGAATGCCATGGGTTGGTGACCCCGCAGCCAGTAGGTACGTAATCATACATTCATTGTATCCCCCAATTGCAAAATTCATGATCCATTGTTTGTCGGGCGACCAATGCCAAAACAACACATCCTGGTTTCCGTGCCTGTACCAATCCCACTCAACCCCTTTCCATAAGGTATCAATTTTTGCGGCCAATGTATTTTCCTCAGGGCTACCGTTCAGGAAATATTGCCGAACACACAAAAGGCCTTGGATGAGATAAGCCGTTTCTACTAAATCCCCGCCATTGTCGTTGGCCCCAAATGGCTTCACTTTTCCTGTTTCTCCATTCATCCAATGCGGCCAGGCCCCGTGAAAACGATCGGCCTTCGCCAACCAGTCAGTGAGTTTGTTCAACCGATCAAAACCTTCTTTGCGTGTGATGAACCCTCGCTCGATACCAACAAGGATGGCCATCACTCCAAAACCAGTGCCCCCCGTGGTTACAATATTTTTATCGTTGTTCGGATAATCGCCATCCACATGGTACCGTTCGCGCGCAGCACCCGAGGTAGGTTCGGCCCCATTCCAGAAATATTGAAAGGTGCGGTATTGCACTAATGTGAAAAGGGAATCATCGGATAATTTGGGTAAAGCATTTTCGGTTTTCTTGGGTTGACAGGAAATGGTAAAAGAACCGGCACAGCAGAGCAATGAAAATAACATCACCACCCGTATTCCTTGTTTCATTGGGGAAGAGTTCACATGAAGGCAGCCAGTTTCTAATACCTCTGAGATGTGGCGACTCCTTGGGCTTTTCGTGTTATCCATAACTTGAGTATTCAATTAAAACCTAATTTTACTTTTGCCGCCTGCACTTCGGGCGCAGACATGAATAATTTCCAGAGTAATCCCGTACGATAGTTTTCCAGCATCACCACAATTGGCCCTTGATCGATGGCCAACGTTGAGGTGGCCGTCCATCCTTGCGTGATATTGAATGAATCGTAAAATCCGTACTGCCCCCACATTCTGTCACCTAAGGTGTAGTAGAAAAATTTGATGGCATTCATGGATTGGGTAGGCGTATAGGGCATCGAAGAAATGGCGGCCGTGGGTGTTACTGTTCCATTGTCATTAGTTGGGGATTGTGCATCGTAGCCCGTTGGGTTATCGCTTGCCGTAAGTCCCCAACAATTGTCGGCATAGGCTACAAATTTTTTTGGATTGGCCGCGCAGTAATCATGATTAATTAGAGCATGATTTACATTTTGCGTCCAGTAGTTCGCATATTGGTCAGATGTGTGCGGATCAAATCCTAGAAAAGAATAATGAGTAAAGAACAACGGCCCACCATAATCTTGGCCAACAGGAAGCATGTGACCATAAAATGTTTTTCCATTTTTGACCGAGCCGTTTTGCGCCCAACCCTGTTGATAGACATCGATCGGGATAGCGTGAGTGGGCGACCCCGCTGCCAAAATATAAACGATCAGTGCCTCGTTATACCCATGAATTGGAAAGTTCATGATCCATCCTTTGTTGGGCGACCAATGCCAGTAAAGCACATTCTGATTATTTTGCCTGAACCAATCAAACTCCACGGCCCGCCACAAATTGTTGATGCGGTTGATCAGGTTGTTTCCTACGGTATCAGTAGAAGTTAAATATTGTCTCACGCAGAACAAGCCTTGCATCATAAACGATGTTTCAACCAAGTCTGCTCCATTATCATTGGTGCTGAACGGAACAACTTTGCCTGTATTTCCATCCATCCAATGCGGCCAAGCACCATGAAAGCGATCTGCTTTTTCTAAAAAAGAAATTATTTTATTGAAACGGGCAATACCCTCTGCACGAGGAATAAAGCCGCGGTTGATACCGACAACAAGGGCCATCAGGCCAAAGCCACTTCCACCGGTAGTAACAATATCGCCAGAAGTATTGCGCTCGCGTGCCAGGCCACTGGCTGGATGACCGAAGTCATAAAAATATTTTAAGGTTTGCTGTTGAACAAGGTTGATTAACACTGTATCAGAAATTGCTGGAAACTTTGGAGTCGGATCAATTTGGGTACTAATTGATACGGTAATATCTAAGCCCAGTTTCTTCTGGGTACTTGAAGTTAGCCCTGACTGAATTTGTAAGGTGTACTTAGTAAAATATTTTAATGGATTGACTGGCAGAACAGTGACTGTACTATCCAGATTAGAAAAAGTATAACTCAATGAGACATATCCCGAATTAATCAAAATAAAATTTTGAGCAGATTGATGATCGATCGGCTCAGAAAAGGAAATAATGATCTTGGGAGCTAGTGAAGTGTTTGTATAAAAGTAACTAAAGGGTTTGCCGTCTAACTGAAGATTGAGAAGGCTTATGTTTTTTGCGCCTGAAATAATTTGAGTGGAATCGTATTTACAAGAAATAAGTAGTGACAGAAAAAATAAAAGGAATAGAAAAAAAACTTTCATGTTAATTTAAATGAGGGAAAAAAGAGGGCACACAAAAAATGTGTACCCTCCCGATAACCTATTCCATTATCTTCCGGCCTGACCAAATGAATAAAGAGAGCCAATTTCTGAAGTAGACAATGCTTTGCTGTAAACGCGGATTTCATCAACACTGCCTGTCATTAAACCCTGCCAACCTTGGGCTGCGGAGTTAGTGAACCCAGCTACTGATGTTGGCCAGCTCCCTATCACTACTTGGGTAGGAGGAATATTCACAATATTTCCTATTCCACCACTTTGGTTGGTTCTATGTCTGAATTTATTATTTGACACCACTGCACCATTGACATAAAGATCAATATTTGATCCAGTTCCATCATAAATCATTACATAGTGCATCCATTTTCCGCCAGAAGTTACCCATTGATAGTCAGTGCCTGCGATACCATACGCATTGACGTTGTCACCCCCCTGTCTTGCAGCGGGTGAGCTGTAGGTGGAGAAATTAGCGTGTACTTGTAGTGTATCCGAGGTAGCCTTATGATTCCCTGTTTCGACATAAACATTTAATGGGCCGGTATTCCAATCAGTTTGAGCAGTCGTTGATTGTGTAATCCCAAACACATTGGTTTGCAGGGTGCCATTGTTTGCAATATTTACCCAAAGGCTTACCGTTACGCTTGGGAATGCATTGGCAGAACTGAGCGCAGTAATGGTAGGGTAAACGAGATACCCTTGCGAAAGACTTAGTGCTTTACCAACTTGACCCGTTACAAAACTGTTTCCGATTGATGTTGTAGGTGCCGTACCTGACTTGTCTTCTTTTGCTGTGTTTTCGAAAGACCAGTGAGCTAAGAGATTAGCTGATGCTATATCATTAGCTGAATTGAATCCATTGATCGGTGGCAATGAACTGCTACTTTTAGAGCAGCTTGCCAGAACCAGCATTGCCAGAACGCTGATACTTGCTACTAAGTAATTAATTGTTTTTTTCATTTGGTTTGAATTTAAAATTTAAGAAAATAAAAAATAGTACACATAAAGCCTTCTTCACCGCAATTTTAGGGAGAGCCCCTTGAGTCGAAATAATAGTTCATCCTTAAGAATATTTAATAGCCCGGGTTTTGGGTCAACTTCCCATTGCTCAATAAAATCTGTGAACTGGGTATGGGTAGCAATTCATTTTTTCCCGGTACAAAATTTATTTTACCGGCTGCATGCATCGCCGAGGCAGCATCACCCCACCGAACCAAATCCCAAAATCGATCTTCTTCCATTGCCAGCTCCACATGTCGTTCCTGTTTAATAGCTGTAAATGTAACTGCACCCTTGGCAGGTAACCCTGCACGCTGCCTTACTAAATTCAGCGGTGTGGCCGCATCACCCCCGGTTTGCAGGGCGGCTTCTGCGTTCATTAAAAGCACATCCGCATAACGCAGCACGATGATATTCTTTGGCCTGTCTTTGTCGCCAGGGTTGGCATACGTTTCCTTGGAGGGGTTGGTGCTGCTGGTGTACGCCTTATAATTGTAGTATAGATTTTGAACTGAATCGGAACTTGGCAATCGAAAGCCATCCCAAAGCACAGTGCCTTTATGAGTTCCTGAGTTATCAATAAAAATAATTGTGGCTGCCCTTCTCCCATCACCAGGCTCATACGAGTTAATCAAACTTAGCGTAGGATTATTAAATCCCCATCCTAAATCATTCCATCCTCCTTTTCCTCCCACTCGCGGACCTTGCGATACCGTACAATTATTAATTCCAAAATTGCTGTTGTTAAATTTTCCTGTTTCGATCTCGAAGATTGATTCACTACTGTTGTTGCCCGCCTGTTTAAATTGCGATGAATAATCCTGCACCAATTGGTATTGGCCTGAAGCGATAATCTCGTTGGTCAACGTCAGAACCTGATTCCATTGATTCTGATAGAGGTAAACCTTAGCGAGCATAGCCTGAGCAGCACCCTTTGTAGCGTGACCAACACTGGCTTGGGATTTTATCGGCAAGTTGTTGATCGCGTATTGTAAATCCTTAACAATGCTATCGTAAACTAAACTTAAGGGTGCCCTGGTCTGATACACCGGATTGGTATTGGCATCGTGTGCATCTTTAGGCACAGACAATACCAAAGGCACGGCACCAAACAGCCGCACGAGATTAAAATAAAAATAGCCACGCAAGAAAAGCACCTCGGCTTTCAATTCATTTTTTGTTGATGCTGTTATTGAGGCCGTGGCTAATGCTGCGAGTGCCTGATTGGCGGCACCGATGCCATTATAATGTCCACTCCAGAGTGTATTGCAAAATTGATTGGTGGGGGTAATGGTGAATTCATCCATTTGCCCTGCCGTAGTAGCTTGGTCTGCAGCATAACTTCCCTTGTCTGCGTCATCCGACATAATGCTGGTGGCAGAATAAAATGCTAAGCCGTGTAAATCACCATTGCCAAACGGATCGCCTTGCAAAAGGCTGCTGTACACTCCGGTTACTAAATCTTGCGCGAGGTTAGGGTTAGTTGTAGTGCTTTCCATTCCTTGTACTTTCACATCCAAAAAACTTTTATCACAGGAAAGAATCAAGACAGCAGATAGGCACGCGATCAAAGCTCCTGTAGATAAATTCAATTTTTTCAGTCTTCCTGATTTCATAGTCTAAGAAATTAAAATCCTAAGTTGATCCCCACAGCTACTGTTCGTGTGGTCGGATAGGTACTCAATTCTATTCCTGAATTCGTTGGGCCACCAGGCAGCTCGGCCGTAAAGCCACTGTATTTTTTATAGGTAAAAGGGTTTTGTGAGGTAATAAAAACACGCAGGCTTGAAATCTTAAGACGATCCAAAACCGAAGGAGTAAACGTATAACCAACGGTTATATTATTGATACGAACGAATGAGCCTGATTCTACAAAATAAGTGGACGCTGGCAAATTGCCAACGTTGGCAGCCGGCTGCGACTGGGTAAGGTTTGAGGGCGTCCATCGGTTATAAACCAAGGCTCTTTCAATGTTATCGGTGCCATACGTGCGGGCGGCTCGCTTGCCGTTATACACCTGGTTTCCTGCGTTGCCATAAATGCCGAGAGAAAAATCCCAATTCGTGTATTTGATACTTCCGTTTATGCCGTAATATGCCTTCGGTTGATAGGAGCCAACAAAAACACGATCTTTTATCAAATCAATGGGGCCACTGCCTTTTGCATCTAGGTATTTGAAGTCTCCAGCTACAGCACCTGGCTGAATCTGGTTCCCATTTTTATCTACGTACCCTGCTGCTTCTGCATCTGTATTAAAAACACCAATTTGTTTCAAAACATAGAAGCTTCCTACCGGATGCCCGATGTCGGTATTCGTAGTAAAGCCTTGTGAGCCCACCCCGCCATCATAAATATTTTGTCCTCCGTTAAGTGCAATAACCTGGTTTCTGTTTAAGGTAATGTTACCTCCTATTGTGTACGATAATTTTTCGCTGAGCTTGTCTTTCCAGTTCAGCACAATCTCCAACCCTTTATTCTGGATGCCCGCAGCATTGGTCAATATCACCCCATCGGCATCACCAACCGTTCTTGGTATCGGCACGTTGATCAAAGCGTTGCTGACCGTTTTTTGATAGTAGTTTACTTCACCATTTAATTTTGATTTAAGAAGGGAGAATTCAACAGCCAAGTCATACTCTTCTGTAATTTCCCAGGTGATGTTCGGATCGATGATCTGATTAATTTGTGCTCCATTGATGGCTGTAGATCCACCCCCTGCAAAAGGGTAAGCCTGGTTCAACGCTACAGTTTTTGTGTAGGCATTAGTGGGTATCTGATCATTTCCTACTTTACCATAAGAAGCCCGGATCTTAAGCAAGTCAAACAACTGTTGAGATTGCATAAAATTTTCGTTGCTCATCACCCACGCTACACCAACCGATGGGTAATTTTGCCAGCGATTCTGGATGGGCAACCGTGAGCTCCCATCGCGTCTCAATGTGGCAGTTACTAAATATTTTCCATCGTATGAATAATTCAATCGACCTAAATAAGAATTTCTTGCCCATGCATCACCGCCTCCATCATTTTGAGATGTGTTTGCATCGCCAACATTGATATACCAAAGACTTGGATCGGCAGGAACATTCTTTCTAAGGGCAGAGAAAAAAGTTTGACTGTATTTTTCAGCCGTAGTACCTACTAAAAATGTAATATCATTTTTTCCAATCTTCTTCGAAAAAGTAGCTGTATTGTCCCACACCCAGCGAAAGGTTTGGGTGCTTTGAACATTTAAACTGCTCAATGGATTCTGCTGATTGCCTCCAGGGGTAACATACGTATTGTTGTCTGCTATAATCTGGTAATTATAAAGCCGGTTCAATGAATTTCGCCAGTCAGCCCCAATAGAAGATTTCAACGTTAGCCAAGTAACCGGTTTAAACTCCAGAAAGGTTGATCCTTGCAACCGGTTTTCTGCCACCTTAACACTGTTGTTCTTTATATCAAGTAGTGGGTTGCCTACATTTTGATAGACAGAGGTATTGCCGTATTTCCCGTTCACTATGTTTGGAATAATGGGAGCAGCCCGGTAAGCATCATTATAAACACCACCCACGTTTCCATTCGGATCAATTTTAAGGTTATTAAATCCGTTTTGGTTGATGCTGTTGCTATACGATGTCTGCACTCCTAATTTAAGTTTATCGGTAACTTTATAATCACTGTTCAGGCGTATCGTTAACCGCTTAAAATTATTGTCGATGATTATTCCGTTATCGTTCATGTATCCAACATTCAAAAGAAAAGTGGATTTATCAGAACCGCCAGACAGCGATAAATTATGACTTTGCTCCAGGGCGTTTCTTAAAATAGTTTTGTACCAATCGGTGTTATACGAGGATGATGGGGGCACAACTCCTGTTGACGCCTGAACATAATTGTTATACTCTGCCGAATTGGCCATCGGCACCAAATTGGCCGCTTGCCGGAAACCGATATTATTATTGTAAGTGACTTTTATTTTCCCCGATGCGCCCTTTCGGGTAGTAATGATGATTACTCCATTAGCACCTCTTGAACCATAGATGGCCGCAGAGGAAGCATCTTTGAGCACGTTCATGTCAACAATGTCAGCCGTATTGATGTTGGAGATATCGTCAGTTAAAACTCCGTCAACTACAAACAAAGCAGTGGTGCCCGCCAAAGCAGTACTCACGCCTCGAAGACGGATCTGCGGAGATGTTCCGGGCTGCCCACTGGTTATAATTTGAACACCGGCCATCTTTCCTTGCAGGGCTTGGGTGGCCGTGAGTACCGGTTGCTTAAACAATTCTTCTCCCTTCACGCTAGCCGTTGCCCCGGTGATGTCGCTCTTCTTTTGAACACCATAACCCACCACCACCACTTCTTGTAATTGTGAAGCCTCCGATTCCATAACAACAGAAAGGATTGTTTGACTTCCCAAGGGTATCGTCTGCGTTTTGTATCCTACAAATGATACGATCAACGCATTATCCTTAGATTCCAAATCAAGTTTAAAATTTCCGTCAGCATCGGTGGTTGTGCCTCGGGCGGTGCCCTGAACGACAATATTTACCCCAGGAAGTGCCAGCCCATCTTCTTTGGCCGTAACGCGACCTGTAACCACGCGCTCTTGAGCTTCCAAGTCAAAGTGACAAAGAGCCAAAAGAAGGGAAGCAATCAAAAACTTATAACTCATACACCAAATTGATTTTCAAATGATTACTTTAAAGAATCGATTACGGAAATTATTTTTCAATTGTTTAACAGTTCTAAACTATAATAAAAAAGCACGTAAGCGAATTTTTTTTAAGAAGATCTAGCAATAAAGCAGCCATTTAAAGGAAATTTGAGATAAGTGTTTTAACGCAAAAAAAACATTGATTTCAAACGATTACATTGGATTCAATGGCATTTAATCAAAAATTATTTACGCTTTAAAAACAATTACTTTAGAGCCATTTTATGGCCTGGTGCCCCATGCTTAGCTGCCAGATTGTTTTTATCGAAATCCAGGGCTACTTCCTCCCAAGAATCGGTTCGAATATGATGATCGCTCCTCCAGGAGATTCTTTCAGTCACCTTTTGCCTGAAAGCCCAAATGGTATTCAATCGCAGATTGAGTTTATCAGATAATTTCTCTAAGGTGTACCCATTTTTGCCCGATTGAGTAATATAAGCCAAATAAAAAGCTTTGGCAATCGGAAATTTGATGCTATGAAAAAGGGTATTAGCGGTGATTGATTCATTGTATCCGCACCGGGTGCAACGCTTCGAAAATTTTTGTGGCCCCACCGAATATTTAGCGCTCTTGCACTTGGCACATTCAAATCCATTTTTTTCTTTCAGCGCTTCCAAGAATCGATAGCAAGTCAGATCATCCGGGTATAAAGTGATGAACTCTTCATAGTCCATTGGTTTTTTGTGCATGCGCTCCTCCAGCACCTCTTTCACTCTGTTTTTCAACTTCCAGTTATCCAAATCCAATAATGAATTTATTTGATTGATTTCTGCCGACTGTCGATTGAGTTTAGAATTACTTTCTTGAAGTTCCGAATTTAATTTGCTGAGCTCGTGGGTCCGCTCGCTTACCTTATCTTCCAGCTCACGATTCACTTGGTCTTTCAGTCGCGTGTTCACTTCGTGCTGATGGATAATTCTTCTCATGGCGCGATCTCTGTTATTTTTTAATATCCGGATACGATCACCCAAAGCAACTGTCAAAAACAACATTTCAAAAACAAAACTAAAATGGAGGCTGTAATGGGTAAGGGTGGTAATGGGCACAAAATTAAAATAGACCAATGTTCTTAGAAAAAATCCAAAAAACAGAACGCCATAAGCAATAACAAAAAAACGGGCAGGCCGATAGCCTTCACGCCAAACAGTGATAGAGGTGAAAAAAATCAATGAAAGCGGAATAATTTCAAGGGCCCTGAAAGTGAGCATCCTGGGATAAATCAATAGACTGAAGAAAAACCAGACCGTACGGAGGACAATCATGATTTTTAAGGCATAGTCAAGTTGGGGCGCATTTGCCCGAGCGCTTAAAAATCTCCTGGTAAAGACCAAAGACCAAAATATAAGTAAATACAAAGACACACCCACCGTCCAATCATTAAATTCCGGGTGTGTCGGCCAGAGGTATTGAAACCCGATGCCATCATAGCTCATAGCATACAGGGCAACACTAAGGATGTAGCAGATGTAATAAATAAATTTTTAGGATTAGGTAGATAGTTCGCAAAACGTTGGCCTTGCGTATGGACTAGGCTTACAGGCCATTGCTCGTTGTATCAGTTTATCACAGATGGTGTT
>JAYVMP010000171.1:0-7874 GCA_043758895.1 Bacteroidota bacterium | reverse complement strand
GAAAGAGGCGAAAAATAATTGCTCAGCAAAT
Source organism: Bacteroidota bacterium (assembly GCA_043758895.1). Classification (GTDB taxonomy): domain Bacteria; phylum Bacteroidota; class Bacteroidia; order Cytophagales; family Cyclobacteriaceae; genus ELB16-189. The sequence continues at coordinate 7,843 of JAYVMP010000171.1, read as the reverse complement.
AGGTAACTAAAAGAGAACAAAAGTTTATTCCAACAAAAGTGAAAACAATTCCTATAAGCGACTTAATGTTGTAACACAGCAGGAATAGGCTTGCCGTAACACCAATATTAAATATGCCATGATCTAAATTGAGGTAGCTATTAAATTCAATTCCTGAGGGAATCAGAATTAATCTAACATTCAAAAGAGCCAAAAAGGCCATGAGAGAAAGTAAAGTGATCTTTGCATAATGTCTGGATATAATACTGACATTGTGAATTTTAAAAAACAAATCAAAAACCCCTCCAGAGTCCAGAAAAAATAGCTGCACAATAACAGCAAAAACTGGAAATATCATAACCCACCCCCATTTACTCCCTGATATGAAAAAGAGTAAGGCTATAAGATTAGGTAGAAAAAAATTAGCGATAATGCTACCATTTTTCCACCATAGAATTAGGTAAAACTTGGCAACAAGTTTTAAATTTCCCATCGCCTGATCCCTCTACTCATTGTGTAAACCACTACAATAGTAAAAATGAGTGTCCCAAAGATTCCACAAATCATTAATAAATTTGCTCCATCAAAAATGAAAATAGGTAGATATAAAAAATTTCCAAGTGGATTCAATAATATTGGCCAAACAGATTTCGTGTGTTGAGAAATGTAAAGCAAGGACAAACAATAAGTAAGTGTCAATTCAGCGATTCTTGTTTTTGTAAACCTTTCCAGAAAATAAATCAAGAAAGGGAGAACAAAGGATAAAAAAATAAGTTCTACATAGCTAATTGTTAACATAGCAATGCAATACTCGCTTAATCTTGGAATTTCAATAATCCAGAAAATGTATAGGGCGGGGAAAATAAGTACGGGTATTGCTATATTACTTTTTAACAGATGAACCACACAGATTTTCAAAAAGTCAAAATAATTTATTGGAAACTTGCAATAGTAAATTGGTTTTGGATAAAATTTAGGGTTGCTATAGCTCGCAATTACTAAGAGATATATAGAAAGCGAGTAATAACAGGAAAGTTGTGCTAGGTATAAAGCCACACCATCGCTCAGATCAGGCAAAACCACCAGAAAACCTGTCGCAACGGGAAACCCCAAAGCGATTAGTCTCAATATTTTATATTTCATGATTTGCTGAGAAGAATGAAAGGTAAAAAAAACAGGCGATAAATTATGGCCTGTTTTTTAGGTTAGTCCGTCATTACTTACATGACTGAGATTGATTTATCATTTCAGCACCAGCTACAAGAGCACCTGCCGCGCTAACCAGTGTAAACGGAGTTGAGAATGCTAAAGCTATTCCGAGGGCGCCATAAGCTATCATGCCGAAACAGCTCCCACCTTCAATCCCTTCCATCTTCTCCAAATTTAATTTTTTCATAATTATTTTTTAGTATTTGATTTTTGCCGCAGAACTCTGCCCATCGGCTGCAGGTGTTTTCGAAAACATGAGTGAATGTGAAAAAAAAAAAAAACGAAAAGTCAAGCGTTTGGCAAGATATATTTTCAACAAAATGAAATACCGGTGAGTTAATGACTGGATGGTACACGAAACTTACGTTGTCGGGTCTTGCTGGAGGATGAAGGAGTTTTTTTGGGGGCCAATTTGGTGATTCGCTGATCGAATGATTGATTCCGTTTTTTTTGTGATCGGCTGATCAAACTATCCGACAAATACTTCAGTTCTACTTTTGTCTACCCTTTAAATTCTTTGGTCAGCGTAAAGTTTATGCAGTAAGGTTGTCATTGCAACAAGCCCATGGCCTTTAGTCAGGAGTGAAATGAATAAGTGCCAGCCAACGTAAGTTTCAACATAAACTTACCTAACATCAACTTTTTGCTTCAGTCAAAACATGGTTTACTTCTTTTCAGAAGCGGCTGCCTTTGCTTTGGCAAAATCACCGGCTTTCACCATATTCATCGACTCCAGTTTGATGTATTTCTTCATGGCTATATTCACTTGGTCAACGGTCAAGTCCATCACTTTTTTCTCATAACCCTCGTCCCAGGTTAAATTTCGATTGATGAATAAGTAATTATTTAATGTCGCGGCCAATCCACTATCCTGTGCGCGCTGCACGGTTCGCTGTTGAGACCAACCCGATTTTGCAGCGGCCAATTCATCGGCCGTAAATCCGGTCGTAATTACTTTCTTGATCTCTTCATTGAAGGCGGCTTCGAGCTTATCCACATTTTCGGGAGCGTAAATGGCATAGGCAAAAAACGAACCTACCGGATCCAAAGATCCCGCGCTAAACTGCGAGCCGACACCATAACTTAGGCCTTCTTTCTGGCGGATCCGAGTGGCCAACCTTGAATTAAGGAAGCCTCCACCCAACATAAAATTGCCCATGACCATCGCAGGATAGTCGGGGTTATCATCGCGGAATTCAAAATTGTAGTTGGCCACAAAAAATGCGTTTGCCTTATCCGGAGTTTCAATGGATTCGTTGATCGTCTGAACTTGCATTGCATTATTCGCAATACGGGTGAACGGTTTTGTGCTTTTCCATTTTCCAAAAAGGTCCGAAGTCAATGCTTTGATTTCGTTCGTTTCAAAATCACCAACCACCGACATCGTTGCATTATTTGCGCCATAAAAATCCTGGTAAAACTTTTTCACCTGATCCAAGCCCAGCGCTTTGGTGTCAGCAACCTCTTCATCAAATGTGGAAATGTAACGCGGATCGCTTTTATCGTAAGGAGAAACATGGCGTTGCATTTTGTTGAAGGCGATGGCTTGGGGCTCGCTCCGCTGCGATTCAATGTTGGCCAGATTTTCGCTTTTTAACTTTTCAAATTCATCAACAGGAAAATTCGGTTCCTTCATCACTTCGGCCATTAACTTGACTACCTCAACCAAGTTGGGCCGGGTGGTGGTAATAGTTACGGCAACTTGTGTAGGCCCACCAAAAATATTGACATTGGCCTTGAGCCGGTCAAATTCGTCTTTGATTTGTTGGCGAGTATGTTTGGTGGTGCCTTTGTTCAACATGCTGGCTGTATAGTCGCCAGCGATGCCCTTGTTTTGTAGTGAACTTTGATCACCAAAGCGCATCGTAATTCTGACCTCGACCGATTCGCCACGGGTTTTTTTCGAGAGCATCGCCAGTTTCATTCCATTCGGCAACGCGGTACGCACGGTGCGTGACTCAATGTTGGCTGGCGATGGATCGAATGCCTCACCTTGTGCCACCGCTTGCGTTCCTTTATAATCTTTCACCATTTCGTTCACATCAGGGATGGGCGGAATTTCAGACCGTTCCGGCTTTTCAGTTGGAATGAAAACGCCAACCGTTCTGTTATCCGGCTTTAGGTAGACCCGAGCCACCCGTATGACATCCAGCGTAGTAACTGCTTTGATACGATCGCGGTTAATGAACAACAACCGCCAGTCGCCCATGCCGACATAGGTGCTTAACTGCAGGCAAACGCTTTGGGAAGAGTTAAATGAAAGTTCGATTTGTTTTAAGATTTCATTTTTCGCGCGCTCTACATCTTCCTTGGTAGGGGCCGTGGCCGTAAACTCATCCAACGTTTTAAGCATTGTATTTTTTGCTTCCTCCAGCGATTTTTCTTTTAGCACTTCGGCATAATTGAGCAACAAGGTTGGCTCTTTAAAAGAGTAGGCGAATGAACCAATGGAACTCGCCATTTTCGTGTCCACCAGACTTTTGTACAACCGGCCTGCCGGTTCACTTCCTAGAAGGCGAGCCACTATTTGAATGGCCGCAAAATCCTTGTGCGATCCGGCCGGCACGTGATAAGCGGCAATTGCCACCTGCACATCTCCCACCCGCCTGAGCGTTACAGTCCGTTCACCATCCTGGGTTGGGTCGAGGGTATAAGTCTTTTGGATTTCCCGCTGTGGCTTGGGTATCGATCCAAAATAGTTGTTAACCAATTCCAGTGTTTTTTCCTCATCTATTTTTCCGGCCACAGCAAGAACCGCATTATCGGGCTGGTAATATCTTCTATAAAATCCCTGGAGCCTGTCGATTGGCACGTTTTCCAGATCGGCCCGCGCACCTATGGTTGACTTTCCGTAGTTGTGCCACAAAAATGCGGTGGAAGTAACCCGCTCGAGCAAAACATGGAAGGGGTCATTCTCCCCGGATTCAAATTCGTTGCGCACCACTGTCATTTCACTATCCAAATCCTTTTTGGCGATGTAGGAATTAACCATGCGGTCGCTTTCCAAATCCAGTGCCCATTTTAAATTTTCATCGGTGGCGTTGAACGTTTCAAAATAATTGGTGCGGTCAACCCAGGTGGTTCCGTTGGGGCTTGCGCCATGCGATGTTAATTCCTGCGGAATGTTTTCATGTTTTGGTGAGCCTTTGAAAACCAAATGCTCCAGTAAGTGCGCCATCCCGGTTTCTCCATAGTTTTCATGTTTTGATCCAACCAAATAAGTGATGTTCACGGTGATGGTTTGCTTGGATGGATCGGGAAAAAGCAACACGCGAAGCCCATTGGCCAAACGGTATTCCGTAATGCCCTCTACGCTGGTAACTTTCTCAGGGGCAGGCAATACAGATTTTGGTTCGGCCTTGGCTTCATTCTTTTTACTGTCCTTTTCCTTGCCCTTTTGCGCAAAAGCAAAGTTGATTGCGAGCAGTGCCACAGCTAATACTATACTTCTTCTTTTCATAGAGATGGAGTTTTTAGTTTGGTAGAAAGTATAATGACCGAGCGAAAAATTAGTCCTTATATTACAATGTCGTTTCCTTAAGCCATTTTTGATCACCTCGCCTCGTTCCTCTCCAAAAGAGAGGATGTCAGAGGCGCTTAAGGAAACAACATTGCCCCTTATTACAAAACTTTGTAAGGCAATAATAAGGAATATTTTAGTTTTGATGTACTTTCTTGAAGATGGGTATAAACAATGATTCAACCTTGCAAACCAAAAGCCTTTCGGTAGGCTATCGTTCAGGGCAAACCCCAGTTGTTCTTTTTGAAGACATTACCCTCTCCCTTCTTTTTGGGAAACTCACCTGCCTGATGGGTCCCAACGGAATCGGCAAATCCACCTTGATCCGCACATTGGCAGGATTGCAAAAACCGTTGGCCGGAGAAGTGGCTGTGCTACATGAAAAGAAAATCGCCCTTGTGCTTACCGATAAAATCTTGGCGACCAACATGACGGTGTTTGATTTGGTAAGCTATGGGCGATACCCCTATTTGGATTGGGGGATTTCATTTTCAACGAATGACTTGAAGATCGTTGAGCAATCGCTTGACGATGTTCACATCTGGTCACTTGCCCATAAAAAAGTAGAAGAACTAAGTGATGGGCAATTGCAGCTCGCCATGATCGCACGAGCACTTGCTCAAGAGACGCCTGTAATCCTTCTTGACGAACCTACCGCCCACCTCGATTTGAACCATCGCGTGGAGATCATGAAGTTATTGCTTGGTCTATCGCAGAAAAAGAACAAATCTATTTTGGTGGCCACACACGAGCTAGACCTTGCCTTGCAAACGGCCGACTTTGTTTGGCTTACCTCTACGGATAAAAAAATTAAAACGGGAATCCCCGAAGATTTGGTTTTGGATGGCTCTTTCGATGAACTATTTCAATTTAAAGGATTTGATTTAAAAACGGGCAAAGTGCAGCACGTTTCACATCGAAAAACGATTGTCAATTTGGTGGGGGAAGGCCACGCTTTTCTTTGGACGAAGAATGCACTGGAGCGCGAAGGCTTCTCTGTTGCTTCGGAAGGAAAAGTCTCTGTGCTCATCGATATCCAGGGCGAAAGTTTACGGTGGATACTGGAGCGCAGTGCGGTCAATAGTATCGCACAGTTGCTTGAAAACCTCACCTCTATTTAGTTTTGGGTTGAACACCACAAAAACTTTGTTAGCTTAATTATAAATTAGCTCACTGTTGTTTTTCCCTTCATCACGAAAAAATAAATCGGAATCCCAATCAAGGTAATGATCAATCCCGGCCAAGTGTAGGCTGGCTTGTAGATGATCAACGACAAACAAAACGCTGTACCCATGGCTATATAAATTAATGGCAGGACGGGATAGCCAAAAGCTTTGTAAGGGCGATTGGCATCAGGCCTTCGCTTTCGCAAGATAAAAATGCCGACAATGGTGAGCATGTAGAACAATACAACCACGAATGAAATCATATCAAGAAGGTCTCCGTATTTTCCACTCAAGCACCACGTTGATGCCAATACACATTGCACCCATAATCCATATTGAGGAACAGAAAAACGGTTGAGGGTTCCCGCTCCTTTAAAGAACAAGCCATCTTTTGCCATCGTATAGTAAACCCTCGCACCGGAAAGGATCAGCCCGTTATTGCAACCAAAGGCAGAAACCATAATCATCACTGCGATAACAATCGTTCCTGCCGGTCCAAAGATCACATTGGCCGCAGCCACACCTACGCGGTCCTTCTGAGCAAAGGCAATATCGTGCAGCGGCAGGGTTGATAAGTACATCAAATTAGCCGAGACATAGATAATGGTGACGATCAACGTGCCGAGAAACAAACTCAGGCCGATGTTGCGCTGTGGGTTTTTCATTTCGCCTGCAATGAACGTGACACTATTCCAGGAATCACTGCTAAAAACGGAGCCGACCATGGCGGCAACAATTGCCCCACCGCTAAGTGCCAAGGTGTAGTCAATCGGACTCCCGCCTTTGCCTAATCCCTTGATCTGCCAGGCATCAGTCCAGTTCATCCGCCACACCTCGCTTTTCATCATCACCAGGCCAAACGCGATCAGGCCAAAGAGACAGACCAGTTTAATTACCGTCAAAATAGTTTGGATGATCTTGCCCCCTTGCACACCCCGTGTATTAATTATGGTGAGCAACACAATGGTGAAGATGGAGACTACTTGGGCCGGAGAAATTTTTAAAAAATTTAAATCAACTAAAACTAAATCTTCACTAAAAGCCGGGACGAGATAAGCAGCGAATTTTCCGAAGGCTACGCCCACGGCAGCGATCGTTCCGGTTTGTATGATGGTGAAGTAGCTCCACCCGTATAAAAAAGCAATGAGTGGATTGTACGCCTCCTTCAAATACACATATTGGCCGCCTGCCTTAGGGAACATGCCGCTGAGTTCTCCGTAGCTAACCGCTGCCGTAATGGTCATGAATCCGGTGATTACCCATACGGCCACCAACCAGCCCGCGCTGCCCACATTGCGTACAATATCTGCGCTCACAATAAAAATGCCGGAGCCAATCATGGAGCCTGCCACCAGCATGGTGCCGTCCCACAATCCTAAAACTGGTTTGAATTCCTTTTCACTCATGCCGAAAGATAAGCGAAGAGTTACATTTCAAAAATTATATTGTTACCCCATTTCGTTGATTTGCGCGATTTCAATTACTTGGCCTTGCTCCGCTCAATCTCCTTCAAATTCTCGATTTTCCTATTCCGCAAGAATCCATTTATGTCTTCAAAGTGTTCTTTGATCCGCTGGTTGCCAAATTCAAATACCTTGTCGGCCAAGCCATCAAGGAAGTCGCGGTCATGCGAGACGAGGATCAGCGTTCCGTCAAATGCTTTTAATGCGTCTTTCAAAATGTCTTTTGTTTTGATGTCAAGATGATTGGTGGGTTCATCGAGAATCAACAAATTCACCGGCAGCAGCAGCAGTTTGATCATGGCCAGGCGCGTGCGCTCTCCACCGGATAAAACTTTTACTTTCTTATCAATCGCATCGCCACTGAACATAAACGCACCTAAAATATCTTTGAGCTTCGTACGGATGTCTCCCTGTGCAATCTGGTCAATCATTTCAAACACGGTAAGGTCAACATCAAGTAGCGAGGCTTGGTTTTGCGCAAAATAACCGATCATGGAGTTGTGTCC
>JAYVMP010000170.1:0-14344 GCA_043758895.1 Bacteroidota bacterium | reverse complement strand
GCAAAGCTGCTGAGCCCCAGGAGCAAAGAAACAGCAAGGATCCAAAACAAAGGTTGACCAAGGAATGCTGTGTTTATTATTTTGCCCGTGATCAGATTGAACAGTGGCAGCAGTACCAAAAATAAAAATACAGAAACCACTACTGCCAACAGAACGAAGGAAAATGTCTCGAAGAAAAATTTTATGGCGAGCTGACTTTGGGTGGCGCCCAGTGTTTTATTGATACCGATTTCCTTTGCCCTGCGTTGTGCTTGAGCTGTAGAAAGATTCATGTAATTGAAAGCAGCAATCATCAACACGACTAAACCCAGTAGCCCTAAGATTTGCATTTGCCGCACATCGCCATTGGCTGCCGAGCCGCTCCCACTCTTTATGTCGGGGGCGTAGAGGTGCAGACTTTTTAGCGGAGTGAGGTTTAACGTAAACCACCGCTCCTCTTTTCCGATGTTGGCCACCAACAGTTTTTCCATTTTTTCATCGACCTCAGCAATTTTAGAATTGGGATGAAGCAACACCAATGACTGGAAACTGGCATTGCCCCAATTTTGATTGTTAGGTTGGCCAAACCAGTTGGATTGAAACGAGGCGATCATCTGAAACTGAAATTGCGAATTGGCCGGTTGGTTTTTGAAAACGCCTGTTACTTCAAGTTCAAGGTTGTTATCAATTTTTAAGGTTTTGCCCAGGGCTTGCCGGCTTCCGCCAAAATATTTGACAGCCGAAGATTCGCTGATGACAACCGTATTGATTCGGGCCAATGCTATTTTTTGATCGCCAATGATAAATGGCACGGTGAGAATATCAAACAGTTCCTGGTCTGCCCAGAAGAAATGGGTCTCCGATGATTTTATTTGATCGGTGGAGACAAAGGCTAAATCGCCAAAGTTGTGGTGGAACAGACGCGCGGCTTTTTCCACTTCGGGTAGGTCCTTTGCAATAGCAGGCACTACCTTATTGGGCGTGGTGCTCCACTTCATGGTTTGCCCATCGTAGCTGATGGTGGCAGTTACTTGATAGATACGATCGGCTTTTTCATGATAGCGGTCGTACGAATACTCATCGGCTACATAAAGCCCAATGGCGAGCACACAAGTAAGCGATACGGTTAGTCCTGATAAATTGATCAGGCTAAAAGACTTATGGCGCATTAAATTCCGGAAAAGGATTAACAGGTTCGTGTAGAGCATAATTTAAGTTCAAAATTTAAAATTCAAAATTTTTTCAAGGTGAAAGTTGGAATATAGTATAGTTGCAGTTTCATTTTCGAATTATCGAATTATCAAATCACCGAAAACATTAACTTTTTTTACATAACCAATCTCAATGCCAACAAAAAAGCCTCGTTTCAGTTGACAAAAAAGGGCTTTTCCATTTTAAACATATATATTTTCGGACAACTGCGTTCGATTTCGGTCAATAAGTAAGTAATTTTTGACTTGTAAAAATTCATTTTATTGATCATTATTGCCTTGTAAAAATTACATTTAACAATGTAAATTGCCTTGTAAAAATGCATATATCAAGAAAAATCGACAATGAATTATTGGAATGGAAGGATGAAAAAGGCCGTAAGCCGTTGCTCATTCGCGGTGCCCGACAAGTGGGCAAATCAACAGCCGTTGAGCAACTGGGAAAGTCGTTTGATCATTTTCTTCCCATCAATTTCGAGAGTCAACGGAAGGTTCATAAACTTTTTGAGGGCGACCTAAACCCAAAAGAGATTTGCAACAACTTAACATTGCTGCTTGGCACACCGATCATACCTGGAAAAACACTTTTGTTTTTTGATGAAGTGCAAGCATGCATTCCAGCGATTTCATCGCTCCGATTTTTCTATGAGCAATTTCCCGAGTTGCATGTAGTTGCCGCAGGTTCGCTGCTGGAGTTTGCCTTGGCGGAAATTCCTTCGTTTGGTGTGGGTCGCATTCGCTCCATGTTTGTTTATCCATTTTCTTTTGATGAGTATTTGACCGCTATCGAAGAAAAAAAATTGTTGAACGCGAAACGTGAAGCATTTGCAACAACATCATTAGCAGAGCCCATCCATCAAAAACTGATCACACATTGGAAACAATTCTTGATGTTGGGCGGCATGCCCGAAGTAGTGGCTACCTACCATCAACACCGCGATTTTATAATGTGCGGCCAAGTGCTTGACGATTTGATTGTCTCGTTAAAAACAGATTTTGCCAAGTACAAAAAAAAAATTCCACTCATGCGCATCAGCGAAGTATTTGATAGTGTCGTGCGTCAGTCGGAAAATTTGTTTACGCCAAAGTAGCCTCAGCATCTAACCATCATCAAATCAAAGAAGCGTTGGAGCTGCTAATATTGGCGGGGCTTGTCACCCCCATCACCCATACATCGGCAAATGGGCTTCCACTGGGGGCGGAGAGTGATTTCAAAAAAAGAAAGATGCAAGTGATAGACACAGGCATTTTTCAGCGTTTGCTCGGATTAAGCTTGGCCGATCAATTAATCGAAAGCGATTGGGAAACAATCAACAAAGGAACTATAGCTGAACAGTATGTAGGCTTAGAGATCTTGAAGGCAGCTTCTTGTTACCGTTCAGAAAATTTATACTACTGGAGCCGCGAGGCAAAAAGCAGTAATGCCGAGGTTGACTACGTGGTGCAGCAAGGAATGGATATTGTACCCATCGAAGTGAAATCCGGAACGAAGGGCTCCATGCAAAGTATGTATTTGTTCATCGAGGAAAAAAAATCAAACTACGGAGTACGCTTTTCGTTGGAGAATCATGCCGAATATGGGAAAATAAAAGTGATCCCGATTTATAACGTTGCAAATTTCAGAATTCAGAAGTTAGGAGATAGTAATTAGAATTTAGAAGTCAGAATATAGCCAGTTTCATTTTAAATTTTCAGATCAACGAATTACCGAATTATCAAATCATCAAATCATTCCGAGCGAAGGCTATCCACTGGATTGGCTATAGCTGCTTTGATCGAACGATAACCCACAGTAAGCAGCGCGATAGCAAAGGTTATCCCAAGCGCAGTAGCAAAAATGGCAAACCCAATGTCGATGCGATACGTAAACGAACTCAGCCAATTGTTCATCACCGTCCAAGCCAAAGGGGCAGCCAACGCAAAGCCAATCAAAATCAGTTTTATATATTCTCTCGAAAAAAGTAGAACGATGCTCTCAACCGATGCACCCAACACTTTGCGCACACCTACTTCTTTTGTTTTTTGATTGGCCATGAACGTAGCTAAACCAAATAATCCCAAGCATCCAATAAAAATAGCGATGGACGTAAACCCGCTCAAAATCGTGCCCATGCGTTCTTCGCTTTCATAAAATTCTTTGATCTCATCATCCAAAAAACGATAGGTGAAAATAAATTCAGGATACGTGGCTTCCCATTTTTGTTGAATGGTTTTGATGCTCGACTGAAAATCTTTCAAGCTTACTTTCACTGAAAGTGTTTGGTATCTCTTCAAGTGATTTAACAATAGGGTTGCTTCAATCGGATCATGAAGGGAAACCGTATTAAAATCTTTCACCACACCAATCACCGGCAAGATTTGCCTTCCACCAGGTTTAATAAGTTTTCCAATGATGTCTTCTGGATTTTGCAAGCCCATCATTCGCATCAACTTTTGGTTGACGATCAATCCTTGGGCTGTGTCAAGGTCTAACACGTTTTTTCCGGCCAACAATTGAATACCGTATAACTTCAGATAATTATCATCAACAAATTTCAATTGTGTTTGATATTCTTTTCCCTCCATCTTAATATTTGTGCTCGATACGTGCCCCGAGGAAGGCGCGTTGTTGCTTAAGCTTGCATCTTGCACAAAAGCAATTCGCTTCACCTCATCGCGAAGTGTGCGCATTTTTAAACTGTTGTCAATGGAATAATTTCGTCCAGAATTTTCAGGTATGGGAATGGTGACAACGGCTTCACGATTGAAACCCAAATCTTTGTTCTTGAAATAATTCATTTGTTGAATCAGCACAATGGTGCTGATAATAAAAAATTGTGAGATAAAAAATTGCATCACCACCAACCCCTGTCTCAACCGATAGCCCGAAGAATTTTTATTGCCCGCCAAATTCTTAATGGCAAACACGGGTTTAAATCCTGACACCACCAACGCAGGGTAAACTCCCGACAGAAACGTTACCAACACTATACACGTTGTAATGAAAACCCAAAGCGATTGATCTTGAAGGAAATTCATTTGAAGCTTAAGTTTTAAAAATGGATTGAGAAAGTTCAATCCCATTTGCGCGAAGCCAATGCCTAACAGCACGGAAATAAGCGTAACTAAAAATGATTCTCCGATGAACTGAAACATCAGTTGACTACGGGAACTTCCTAATGTTTTTCGGATGCCTACTTCTTTCGAGCGCTTGATCGCTTCGGCTGTAACCAAGTTTATAAAATTGATGCAAGCCGTGACGATTAAAAAAATACCGATCACAGTCAATGCCAACAGCAGTTGACTGCTCACCATATTATAATTGTAGTTATCGTAGTTTGAATTAAAATGAAGATCACTCAGCGGCTGAAATGAAAATGTTTGATGACTGTAATTGTCTTTGCCGAGATGCTTCGCCACAAACACTGGAATATTTTTTTCAGCTTGTGCAATAGAGCTTTCCTTTTTTAAGAGAAAATAGCACTGTTCATCACTCCATATACCACCCCAGCCTCCTTGCTCTCTTTCTTTTTTGATCGTGATGTAAGAGAAAAAAGCATCAAATGGCATATCGGTATTGCTGCGTTTATTTTCAACAATGGCAGAAACTTTAAAATCATTTTTTTCGAATGTGAGCACCTCGCCCAGCGCATCTTCTTTGCCAAAGAATTTAAGAGCTATTTCTTGAGAGATGGCTACTGTGTTGGGCTCACTTAGTGTTTTTACATCGCCTTTCAACACAGCGCGGTCGAAGATGGAGAAGAAATTAGGCAGCGTGTAAACTACACCATTGTCGAACGAAAATTTTTTCGGTTCTCCTTGTGGCTGCTGCAACGTAATCAATCCACCCACGCCTCGATATGAGGTGAATGTAACTTCTTCCGCATCTGGAAAATCAAGTCGAAATGCATCGGGCAAAACAGGCGGAACTCCTGGAGTATAATCTTTGCCTTGATTTCCATCCGATGAAGCAACAACACGATAGATTCGATCGTACTTCGAATTGAATTTATCAAAGCTATTATGGTGCCTCACAACCAAGAACAAAATCAAACTCGCTGCAGCACCAAGCGTGAGCCCTGATAGGTTGATCAGCGTGCTTAACCTCGAACGCCACAAGTTTCGAATAGCAGTAACTAGATAGTTGCGCAGCATGGAGTCATAATTTAGGAGTTAGTAGATAGGAGTTAGTAAGAATACAGAAGTTAGAATATAGAATGCGTTGGTTTTCATTTTCAAATTTTCAAATCATCAAATTATCCAAATCATTCACTCCGCAAACTCTCCACCGGATTGCCCATGGCCGCCTTGATCGATTCAAAACTTATCGTAATCAATGCAATAGCCAGTGCCACCAATCCTGCCAAAGCAAAAACCATCCACCCAATAGATACCTTGTAGGCAAAACTTCCCAACCATTTGGTCATGCCATACCAGGCCACCGGCACGGCTATTATAAAAGCGATCAACACCAGTTTCACAAACTCAGCCGACATCATGGCCACAATCTGTTGCACACTGGCGCCCATTACTTTGCGGATGCCAATTTCTTTGAACCTCCGCTCGGTCATGTATGATGAAAGCCCGTAGAGGCCAAGGCAAGAGACGAACATGGCGATAATCGTGAAACTGGTGATGATGGTGGAAATTTTTTTATCTTCTAAATATTGCTTTTGAATGTGTTCATCCAGGAAAAAATATTCAAAAGGCGTGTCCTTAACGGTTGCCTTCCATTTTTTCTCGATCAGGTCGAGCGATTCCTTTGCTGATCCTGGTTTTATCTTCACGACTGCATAGCGAGAATTATTGGGTCTTGCACTCATCTCAAATAAAACAGGACTGATAACTTCCTTTAAAGAAGTTTGATGAAAGTCTTCCATCACTCCGACCACTTCAAATGAATATTTTTTTCCTTGCCAATCGAAAAACAACGGTTGGCCTACCATCTGCTCTGGTTCAAACCCAAATTTTTTAGCCGCTGTGCGATTGACAATTACCTTGCTTTGGCTTTCCGAAGCCCTGTTGGAATTGAACGCCCTGCCCGCTATAATTTTTATATCCATCAGTTGGACATAACCTTCTTCCACTGTGTTTCTGTTGATCAAAATGGCATTGTCCATTGTTCCGCCAGAAGTATAAAATCCCGCATCACTCAGAATTCTATTGCCGGGCGTGTAATCCATTGCTGAAATACCGGCTATCAATGATTCTTTTTCTAATTCTTTTCGAAGTGTTGCATAGCTTTCAGCAGCTTGTTGGGTTCGGAGCGGAAGCACAATTTTTAAACTTGCATCAAAGCCGAGGTTCTGGTTTTGCATAAAGCTCAATTGTTGTGAGATGATCATCATGCCACAAACTAACCCAATAGCGATCATGAATTGAAAAACCACCAGCGATTGCCTTAATCTGCCCGATGCATTTCCTAGGTTCAATTTGCTTTTCAGCACTTGTGCGGGTTGGAATGATGACAAATAAAAAGCCGGGTAGCTTCCGGCAATAATTCCTGTCACCATGGAGATGACACTGAGCATGGCCAACCAGTAGCCTATGTTTTTCGTGTCCAACGAAATTATTTTTCCCGTTAGCTGGTTGAAGACGGGCAAAGTAATCTCTACCATCACTACGCTCAGCAAAATCGAAATCAATACAATTACCAGGGCTTCGCCCATGAACTGGCGGATTAAAGACGAACGAAATGCGCCCATCACTTTGCGCAACCCTACTTCATTGGCGCGCTTGCTTGCTTTGGCCGTGGAAAGGTTCATGAAATTAATACACGCAATGAGCAAAATGAAAACTGCGATCGAAGCGATCACGTAGAGATAGTTGATGCGCGGGCTTTGGCCAATGGACGACTTTAAATAAATATCTTTTACGGGTTCAAGCGAAAGCGTCTTTGTGAAACCCAACGCTTTCATATCCTCCGATCCATACTTTACCAAAAGCTGGTTCATCTTTTTTTCAACTTCTTCTTCGGAGTGGCCAGGTTTGATTTTCAAATAAGCGGGAACAAAGTTCTGGCCGGCCCACTCACCCATCGCATTCTTCGACTGGATGTATGCCCCCCAGCCTGAGGTAGTGGTCATGGAGATAATGAAGTTCACTTGTATAAAACTTTTATAGGTATCTTTAATCACGCCTGTTATTTTATACTCGCGCAAAGTATCCTCCAAGCTTATCGAGATCACTTGATTTAAAGCAGGTTCATTGCCAAACAGTTTTTGAGACATTCGCTCCGATATTACCACCGTGTTAGCCTCGGCCAAGGCTTTCTTTGGATACCCTTCTTTAAAATCAAAAGTGAGCACATCAAAAATGGTAGAGTCACCCAAATATCCATTGGGTTCATAAAAAACGTTGTCGCCTCGCTTGATAAAGCCTGCGGTAACTCCTGGGGGGCTTAACAACCGTGCTGAGCTTTCAACTTCTGCGAGATCTTCTTTTATAGCCGGAGCTATGGGTGGTGATGTCGTAGCAAGATCATCCAGTCCCCTGCCCGTTTGAAAATGAGAATCAATCCGGTAGAGACGATCGAGGTCTTTATGGTGTTTATCGTAACTCATCTCGTCCTGAATATAAAGTGCCAACAACAAACAGCAGGCAACACCCAGGGCAAGCCCAAGGATATTGATGGCCGAGTAAACCCGGTTGCGCATCAAATTGCGCAGGGCAATTTTCAAATAGTTTTTTATCATATTCTTTACTTCAAAATTTATAATTCAGCATTCAACTTTATTTATGGTTATTCGTTAGTGGTCAATCATTGTTTGCCTAACCTTTAAACCTTCAACTTTCGTGTAACTCCAATTTTTGAATTTTGAATTCATTACTCGCTCCTCAAACTATTGGCCGGGTTGCCCACCGCAGCTTTGAGTGCTTGAGTGCTTACAATGAGCAGTGCCAACACCAGCGCGCTCAATCCCGCCAAGGGCAGCATCCACCACACTATCGTGATGTGATAGGGGTAACGCTCTAAAAAAGTATTCAAAAACCACCAAGCGATCGGTGCCGACAAGATGAATGCGAAAATCACCAAGCGCGAAAAATCTTTTGAGATCAACAAAATCAAACTTGTTACCGATGCGCCCATCACCTTGCGGATGCCTATTTCTTTGGTGCGCTGCTCGGCAGTAAAAGCGGCCAATCCTAAAAGACCCAAGCAGGTAATCATAATTGCCAAGAATGCAAAAATCCCTGCGAGCCTGCTGATTAAATTGATGCTGGCGAATTTCTTTTCAAAATCCGTATCGGCAAAGCGATAGGCAAACGGATAATTGGGTGTTAGCTTTTTAAAAACACTTTCCACTTTGGCAAGCGATGCTGAGAGGTCATCTGTTTTAGTGAGCCGGATGGTAATGGTGCTGCTCCAACTCGGTATAAAAACCATGGTGAGGGGTTGGATCGGCTCGTAGGGTGAATCCATCAAGACATTGGCAGTGACACCTATAATTTCTAAATCTTTACCAATGGCTTTTATTTTTTGGCCGATGGGATTTTTAAGTCCCATAAAATCAACGGCAGCCTGATTGACCACTACACCAGAAGAATCGCTTTTAAAATCGCGCGAAAAATCTCTGCCCTCCACAACCTTAATGCCCATTGTTTGGGTGTAATCATATTCTGTGGCAATGGTGGTAAATGAATTTCGTTGGCCATTGGGCATGCCCGGCCACTGCACTTCGTTGCTTGAAAAAACGGATGTAATAGGAGCGTTACTTTTACAAACCGATTTAACCACATTCGTTCGCATCAACTCTTGGCGAGCCGTTTCAAAATTTGTTTCCAGTTCGGTATTTGTCCAAATCTGAATTAGATTTTCTCTATCATAGCCGATATCTCTGCTTTTTACGTGCATGATCTGCTGATAAATAACAATCGTACCGAAAATTAAAAAGATAGAAAAACTAAATTGTAAGGTTACTAACACTTGCCGCGGCCGGCTTGCATTTTTGCCAATGTTTAATTTTCCTTTCAACACTTTTACAGGTTGAAAGGAAGAGAGATAGAAAGCCGGATAGCTGCCTGAGAAAATGCCGATTACCAAAACGAGGCTCATGGCTACCAACCAAACCCATGGATTGGAGTAGTCAATTGAAATATTTTTATCTACCAAGATATTATAGCTGGGCAATAAAAGTTCTACCAAAACAATTGCCAATAAAAACGAAATGAAGGTAACGATTAGCGACTCGCCCAAAAACTGAAAAATCAATTCTTTCCTTCTTGACCCCACACTTTTGCGAATGCCCACCTCGCGTGCACGGTTCTCGCTGCGTGCGGTGGCCAAGTTCATAAAGTTGATGCAGGCAATTAGCATTACAAAAATAGAAATGGCAGTAAACAACTTCACATAATCAATCAAGCCACCAGTGTTTTTTCCGTTTTCAAAATTGGAATAAAGTCTCCATTTGCTGGCGGGATGAAGAAACAATTTTGCTGTGGGTGCTTTGGGGTTATTGTCTTTTAAAATATTTTGAATGCTGGCGTTTACATCTGCTTCGGTTGCACCCTCTTGAAGTTGCACATACATTTGAAAGGAATTGTTATCCCAACTTTTCTTTACATTGCTGATCCAAAATTGAGTGGCTTCATAATAGGCGAACGGTAAAACATAGTCGAATGAAAAAAGAGATTGTCGAGGCACATCTTTTACAACCCCTGTTACTTTCAACTCTCGCCCATTGTCTACTTTTATGAATTGATTGATGGGGTCACGATCAGCAAAAAATGATTTGGCGGTAGATTCAGTGATGACAATAGAAGTGGATCCATCCAGTGCAGTGTTGGGGTTGCCCTTCACCATATTGAAACTAAACACTTTAAAAAAATCTTCTGTTGCGCTTAATCCGAATTTGGTCAATCGCTTTTCGCCTACTTGTAAGGTATTGCCCTCGCCCCAATTAGTCATTACCACATGTTTTACCTTACTCGATTTTTCTTTGATTACATCTTTCAATAGATAAGGCATTGAATTGCTGGTGCCAATACCTTCGGTCCATTGTTGGCTTTGGTACAGCTTGTAAATGTTGTTGTGGTTTTTATGAAAACGATCAAACGAGTATTCATCGGCCACCCATAAAAGAATGAGTATGCTTGACGCGATGCCGATAGCAAGCCCGCCAATGTTGATGAACGAATAAACCGCATTGCGCGAAAGGTTGCGAAAGGCGATGGTGAGGTAGTTGCGTAGCATAATCTTCAATTAATATTTAAAAATTCAACATTCAATATTTTCTGGATATAATTTCAAAATTTGGATCTGCGATTTTGAATTTTATTATTCCGTCTTCAATGTTTCGGCTGGATTAACTTTTGCCGTCCTTACCGTAAGGAAACTCAAAACGACCCACGCCATCAGTATCAAACCCAAACCCGTAACAACAAATACAATCGGGCTGACCTGAATTCGGTAAGAAAAATTTTGCAGCCAGCGGTTCATCACCCACCACACCAAAGGCACGGCCAACACAATGGCAATCAAAACCAATTGTGTGAAATCTTTGATCAACAATACGATCAGATTGGGCAAAGTGGCCCCCAGTACTTTTCGGATGCTCACCTCCTTCGTCCGCTGGCGGAAGGTAAGGGCCGCAATCGCCAGCAACCCCATGCTTGCAATGCCGATTCCGAGCAATGAAAAAATATCAAGTACCTGAACCATGCTCTGCTCTTCGTGATAAAGTTGTGAAAGCTGGGCATCAAGGAATGAAAATTCAAAATGGAATTTGTCATCAAACTTACGCCACGTACTTTCGATACGTTTCATTGTCGTTTCAAAATCAGTTGTAGTTACTTTTATTACTGCAAAATTAAAACTTGGTTCAAGCCGCATGAGCAGTGGGCGCAGGGGCTCGTGCAAGGATTGAAAATGGAAATCTTTCACCACCCCGATGATTGGACCTTTCAACCCAGGGCCATCACGCTCCCATACAATTTCTTTTCCAATTGGGTTTTTTATCCCAAGCTGATTAACCGCTGTTTCGTTGAGTATAAATCCGTCCGAGTCGGCCGGATTGTTTTTCGAGAAAGCTCTGCCGTCAACAATGGTCATGTTCATCACTTTCAAAAAATCAGCATCGATAAATTCTTCTGATGCATCCTGCCTCTCTTCCGGATTTCGCAAAACATAAACTGGATTTTGATTGAATGCCTTACCCGGCACATTTGAAGTAGCCGAAACACCCGTGACGCCATTCACTTTTAAAAGTTCGGTTCGCAGTTCTTCGATTCGCTTGTTCAACGAACGGTCTTTGATGGGCAATACGATCACCTCTTCCGGCTTGAAGCCAAGTTGCTTATGTTCAAGGAAGTTAACCTGCTGTGAAATAATCGCACTAGAAGAGATCAACGCCATCGAGGCCACAAACTGAAAAACGATAAACACTTTGCGTAAACTGGTGCCTTTAATTTGTATCAAATTATCTTTCAGGATCAGTGCAGGTTTTACCGAAGAGAGGACAAGAGCCGGATATATACCCGACAACATGGAAACAAAAAATCCCAGCGCAAAAAGAATCAGGATGAACGTGCTCCACTCTAGCATGAAGGTTTTTCCCGTCAAGGCGTTCAACACGGGCAGCGAAATTTCAATGAGAAAGACCGCCATGATTAGGGCAACGGCTGTCACCAAAACCGATTCTCCGAGAAACTGAAAAGTCAGTTGCTGGCGAAATGCCCCCAGTGATTTTCGAATGCCGATTTCCTTCGCGCGCTCAGAAGATTGGGCCATGTTGAGGTTCACAAAATTTACTGACCCTACGATCAGGATCAGCAGTGCTGCCGCGGCCATCAAATAAACATAGGAGATGTTACCGTTTGGTTCCAGTTCCCAGCGCAAATGCGATTGCAAATGGATGTTGGTTATGGGCTGCAATTCAAATCCAAAGTGGTTTTCTTTAAGCCATCGGATGTCCTCATCGCGATACGCCACATATTTTCTCGACCAATCAAGCAACTTGCGTTCAAGCGCTTTGGCATCTGTGCCTGGCTTCAAGCGAACGTAGTTGAAATGACCAAAATCCTTCCACGTGTAGTATTCGCTCTCGGTATCTTCTCCCAATTTCATTCGCACCATGGGCACCAGGATATCAAAATGAAAATGGGAAGATTGAGGCACATCCTTAAACACACCCAAAACATGCACTAAGTTATTTTTCTCATTCCCCTCCAGTTGCTTGCCCAAACATTCCGTTGTTCCAAAATATTTTAGGGCGGTTGATTCTGAAATCAAAATTCCGCCTGGGTTTTTCAAAACGGTTTTAGGATCGCCTTTGAGCAAGGGGAACGTAAACACTTTAAAGAAAGTACTGTCCACGGCCAGCACATTTGATTCATCGTAGCGCACATCTTTTTCAGGGTTTCTTATCGTAAATATTTGGCGGGTAAGGCCAGGACCCCAAATCGGGGAAAGGCTTACCGCACTCTCCACTTCCGGGAAATCCTGCACCATCGCCTGGGCCATCGGATGCGGTGTGCGTGTCTGCGGGTTGGTGTTAATCCAGGCCACCCGATAAATATTCTCTGCGCCATCATGAAAAAGATCGTACCCTAACTCTTGCTTTAAATATTGGGCGATCAAGAAAACCGAGGCAATACCCAACGCCAGCCCAGTAATTGTGATAACCGTGTAAAATTTGTTTCGCACCAACTGGCGAAAGGCGGTGATGAGATAGTGGTGGAGCATAGTATTCAAAAATTTAGAACTCAAAATTTAAAATTGTTGTCAGTTGCCGAGCTCAAGTTCCCGATCCCGGGCAATCGAAAATTTGTTACCACCCCCACTTTCAATATCAATGCCAAGGGTTAAATCACGCAAACGACCTTTTTGAGGGCATTGAAATTATTTCTTGCGTTCAGAATTGATAATGCGCGTCCGTAATCGGACGATGACAAGGAAGAGGATTTCTTCCAGCAGCTTCGTACCAACTTATTCAGCATTTTGACTTTTCATTATAATTACGCATTTTGCGTAACGCATTTTGCGTAACGCATTTTGTACATTATGGAACTGAACAATCCCTTTTTAACCCAAGGCTATGCGGGCAAAGAATATTTCTGCGACCGTCAAGCAGAAACCAAAAAGTTACGCACCACGCTAGAAAATGGTCGTAATGTTACCCTCATTTCGATGAGAAGGATGGGCAAAACGGGACTTATCCACCACACATTTAACGAAATGAAAGTAGATTACGTGTACGTGGATATTCTATACACCACCAATCTAAAGGAGTTCACCACGCTTTTTGGTAAAGCTGTTATCAACCAGCTAGAAAGCCCTATCGGGAAATCGTGGAGTCAAATCACCTCCATCTTTAAAAAAATCCAACCTTCTATAAAAATGGACCCGCTCTCTGGCAAGCCTGTGTTTGACCTTACCTTAGCCAGTGAAAAAGAAGCGGAAAAAACGCTGGAAGACATTTTTGGATACATGAGGAAAAGAAAGAAAAAAGCAGTTATCGCCATCGATGAGTTTCAGCAAATAGCTTCTTACCCCGAAAAAAAGACAGAAGCCCTGTTGCGGTCATACATACAGAATCTCCATCACGTACAGTTCATTTTTTCAGGTAGCAGTAAGCACATCCTTACAACCATGTTTAGCCATGCCAGCCGACCGTTTTACCAAAGCACTCAGTTTCTTTTTTTATCACCTATCGAAAAAGAAGCCTATGCTCCCTTTATACTTCATCACTTCTCAAAGTCAAAAAAGAAAATCAATTCAGCGGCTATTGATGAAGTGCTATCCTGGTCTAAGGCCCACACCTTTTATGTTCAATTGTATTGTCATAAAATTTTTTCAAAGACGGACAAAAGCGTAAGCCCACAATTATTGGCCGAAGTGAAGGAAGAAATATTTGAAGAGAATGAGCCGTATTTTATTAGCTATCGAAACTTATTGAGCGAGCAGCAGTGGAATTTGCTAAAAGCCATTGCCAAAGAAGGCGAGGTTTCTCAGATCAACCAAAAGAATTTTTTGAACACGCATCACCTTAGTGCCAGCAGTGTGCAGCGGTCGATTAAAGCCCTGGAAGAACGCGAAATGGTAGTGCACGAAAATAATGCCTACCGCGTTTACGATGTTTTTTTGGGGCGGTGGCTGGCCGAAAAATACTAAGCCCACAATAATTCCTTGCTCCAACCTGTTTTTGCCGTTATAAAAAATGTCTTTCAGATCATTC
>JAYVMP010000169.1:0-11261 GCA_043758895.1 Bacteroidota bacterium | reverse complement strand
CAGATTGCCATCGAAAATATCCACTCCGAAACCTATTCGTTGCTGATCGATACCTACGTAAAAGACCCCAAAGAGAAGGACAAGCTGTTTCACGCAGTGGAAACGATGGACTGTGTGAAGAAAAAAGCGGATTGGGCACTGCGTTGGATCGACCAGGGAAATTTTCAAGAACGATTAGTTGCCTTTGCAGCCGTGGAAGGGATTTTCTTCTCCGGTTCGTTCTGCTCGATCTTTTGGTTGAAGAAGCGCGGCCTCATGCCCGGCCTTACTTTTTCCAACGAGTTGATCTCACGCGATGAAGGGTTGCACTGCGACTTTGCCTGTCATCTCTATACACAACATGTCATTGGCAAATTGCCGGAAGAACGCGTGATCGAGATCATCAAAGACGCGGTAGAAATAGAAAAACAATTTGTTACCGATGCCATTCCTGTGAATTTGATCGGCATGAACGCGGAACAGATGCGCCAATACATCGAGTTTGTTGCCGACCGGCTGATCAACGAACTGATCGGCAAAAAAATTTACAATGCGATCAACCCATTTGACTTCATGGAAATGATTTCACTGCGCGGAAAAACCAATTTCTTTGAGAAACGGGTGGCCGAATACCAGAAAGCCGGTGTAATGAAAAGCACGGAAAAAGAAATTTCACCAAAGTTTTCATTGAACGAAGATTTTTAAATACATTCGATCACATTTTTTTAACTTTCACCAAACAACCATTTAATCAATGCTCGTACTAAAACGTGACGGACACAGGGAGTCCGTTAAGTTCGACAAAATCACCGCCCGTATTGAAAAACTCTGCTACGGTTTAGATCCCAAATTTGTCAACCCGGTAGAAGTGGCGATGAAAGTGATCAACGGTCTGTATGATGGCGTGTCCACCTCAGAACTTGATAACCTGGCGGCAGAAATTGCTGCCTCAATGACTACGCGTCATCCTGACTTTGCCAAGCTTTCTGCGCGAATTGCGACAAGCAACCTGCACAAGGTCACCAGCAAGTCGTTCAGCAACACCATGAAACGGCTGTACAACTATGTTGACCCGAAGACCGGCCAAAATGCCCCGTTGATCTCCAAAGAGACGTGGAAAGTAATTCATGAAAATGCGGCAGAGCTGGACGAAGCAATTATTTACGATCGCGATTTTGGTTACGATTATTTTGGCTTCCGCACGTTGGAGAAATCTTACCTGATGAAGATTGATGGTAAAGTAGTGGAGCGCCCACAGCATTTGCTCATGCGTGTGGCCGTTGGAATACATGGCGAAGATCTTCCCGCAGCAATCGAAACCTATAACTTATTATCAGAGAAGTGGTTCACCCACGCTACTCCTACACTCTTTAATGCCGGCACGCCCAAACCACAACTTTCATCCTGCTTTTTGCTGACGATGAAAGACGATAGCATTGATGGCATTTACGATACACTAAAACAAACAGCCAAGATTTCGCAATCGGCCGGTGGCATTGGCTTGAGCATTCACAATGTGCGTGCAAAAGGTTCCTACATTAAAGGAACTGGCGGCACATCCAATGGTATCGTGCCCATGTTGAGAAACTTCGACATGACGGCACGCTACGTTGACCAATGCTTTCACCCTGAAACGATTGTTTATTCTAAAGCGGGCATCAAAAAAATCGGAGAGATTGTTTTGGGCGATGAATTGTTGACGCATCAAGGTGAATTCAACAACGTAGCCAAGTTATTGCACCATCGATATACCGGAAAAATGATTGAGATCAGCGTTAAACAATCGCTGGAACCCGTCATGGTAACACCCGAACATCCTTTTTACGTACTTCGGGGGCAAAAGAAAATGATTAATCATGAGGTGATCAAAAACCGGTTGGAAAAAGGTTTAGTCGAGGCCGAATGGATCGAAGCCAAAGACCTGCTGGATGATGACATGATTGCATTTCCGGTAAACGAGTATGCCCATGATGTGCTCGAATATTCTGCTGAAGATTGCCGTTTCTATGGAATGATGCTGGGCGATGGGCATATTTCCCGAGACGGAAAGCAAGCGCATATCACCCAAAACAAAAACACCGATGACCTGAACTTCATCAAGTCTTATTTATATCACAACGGCATTCATTGGACCGAATCGGTGAACGAAGAAGAAAACAAATCACGATTCACTTGGTCGGCACACATTGGCTTCAAGTTTACCCGCGCCATGCTGTATGATGCCCAAGGAGAAAAAGCGGTGCACCCGCTGATGTTACATTTGCCCAAAGACAAAACCTTGCAAATTATCAAGGGCGTTCTTGAAACAGACGGCACCATCAGCAATCGAGAAAACTTTGAGATTGCCCTGGAGATGACTTCGCGCAATGTGATTGAATCCGTTCGCTACATGCTCATGCGGTTTGGTATCCTCACCAGTGGCAACATCCGCGATCGCATTGGCAACACCTCTAAATACAAAAATATCACCACACGAAAAATAACCTACAACTTGCGGATACCCAAAGTTGCCGAGATCACCGATCTGTTTGGTTTACCCGCAGGAGAGTATGTCAACTATTTTAAGGACGGCAATCTGTGCTGGTCGCGGATAGATGGTTTGGCCGAAAAAGAATATGATGGGGTGGTCGTTGATTTTGAAGTAGAGCCTGATCACAATTATGTTACCCACATTGGGGTGGCTCACAACGGGGGCGGGAAAAGAAAAGGAAGCTTCGCCATTTACCTCGAGCCCTGGCATGCCGATGTTTTTGATTTTCTCGACCTAAAAAAAAATCATGGAAAAGAAGAGATGCGCGCACGCGATCTTTTTTATGCGATGTGGATTCCGGATCTGTTCATGAAGCGCATCGAGAACAACGAAATGTGGTCGCTCTTCTGCCCGAACGAAGCACCCGGTTTAGCCGATTGTTATGGCGATGAGTTCGAGCGCCTTTATGAAAAATACGAGAAGGAAGGAAAATTCCGCAAGCAGGTAAAAGCACAAGATCTTTGGTTTGAAATTTTGGAAGCACAGATTGAAACCGGCACACCTTACATGTTGTACAAAGATGCGGCTAACAAAAAATCAAATCAGAAACACCTCGGCACGATCAAGTCAAGCAACCTGTGTACTGAAATTATTGAATACACTTCACCCGATGAAGTTGCCGTTTGCAATTTAGCTTCTATTGCGTTGCCAAAATTTGTAACGGAGGAGGGAAAATTCGATCACCAGAGATTGTATGACATCACGAAAGTAATCACGCGCAATCTTAACAAAGTAATTGATGTCAATTATTATCCCGTAGAAGAAGCCCGCAACAGTAATATGCGCCATCGCCCGATTGGCATTGGTGTGCAAGGCTTGGCCGATGCCTTCATTCTTCTCCGCATGCCATTTGATTCTTTGGAAGCCCGCGGTCTTAACAAAGACATCCACGAAACCATTTACTTCGCTGCGATGGAAGCGTCTATGGAGTTGGCGAAAGAACTTGGTGCCTATGAAACATTCAAAGGCTCCCCCGTGTCAAAAGGAATTTTTCAATTTGATATGTGGGGTGTAACCCCTGACAGCGGCCGCTGGGATTGGGAGCAATTAAAACGCGAAGTAAAACAGAACGGGGTGCGCAACTCTTTATTACTTGCTCCGATGCCCACCGCTTCGACTTCACAAATCCTTGGCAACAACGAGTGCTTCGAACCTTATACGTCAAACATTTACACCCGCAGAACATTATCCGGTGAATTCATCGTTGCCAATAAACATTTGATGAAGGATTTGATCAGTCTTGGCCTTTGGAGTGAAACCATGCGCCAAAAGTTGGTTGCCGCTAATGGATCGGTTCAAGCCATTGCCGAAATCCCGCAGCACATCAAGGATATTTACAGAACCGTTTGGGAGATTCCACAGAAAGCCATCATCGACATGAGTGCCGACCGTGGCGCGTTCATCTGTCAATCACAAAGCTTAAATATTCACCTCACCAATCCGAATTTCGGTAAACTTACTTCCATGCATTTTTATGCCTGGAAAAAAGGCTTGAAGACGGGTATGTATTACCTGCGCTCTACGGCTGCCGCTGATGCCATCAAATTCACCCTCGACAAATCAGTTCACCAAACTACACCGGCTGAATCTACAGCCGCAACGGTAGCTGCTGTGGAGTCGGCAATTGCACATCCGATTCAAGTGGTAGCAGAAGGGCAGCAAACCATCGCTTACGAAAAAAGTGTAGCCAACTACGAACAGAAGATGGCCGACCTGGCCTGCTCACTCGATAACCCAGATGCGTGTGAGGCGTGTGGATCGTAGATTCAAAATCTAACATTCAAAAGAACCCGGTGATGAGCCGGGTTTTTGTTTATTTAACTTTTAATTATTTGTCCGCCAGTATCGCCCGAAATAGGCAAAGGCAAATGGAGAAGGTGTGGTCTAAATGCATTAACTGTAATGCGCGCTGCCTTCGGTCTTGGCAACTTCAAGAAAAAACTGAGCTACCTTCAGGGTCACGACTTTGAAATACTTTTCGCCTTTGGCGGCCGTTGCCTTTCTCGGGTCGCCCACGCCAGTGTCTTTGGTCACTTTCGTCCAGTGGCGCTCGGCCCAGGCCCAGCCCTGCTGGATGGCCGCGTACTTGAATCTTTTTGCGGCACCGTCTCCGGCTTCTGTTAGTGGCAAAACCAAATCAGGCCGTAAGTATAAAACCAAACTCGTTTCCATTTCGCCCGCGTGGTCGTCTTTGTTTTCAAAAAAATCCTTTTGATCGATGGCCTTAAACCAATCGCACGAGCATAAAAACATTTTTGGAAACTTTAATCCCAATTCGCGGATCATCGTTTTGAAATCATTGCCGCCATGACTGTTTAAAATGATGAGTTTAAATATCCCATGACGGTTAAGCGTTTCGATCACATCGCCAAGCACCACCAACTGGGTGCTGGGGTTCATGTTCATGTCGAGCATCACATCGTGCTGTCCGGTGTTCACACCAAATGGAATAACCGGAAGTACAATTATTTTAGTGCCTTGTTCATAAGCCAATCGTGCCGATTCGGCAGCGATGTGTTCGGCTTCAATAATATCAGTGCCGTACGGAAGATGATAATTGTGCGCTTCGGTAGCACCCCAAGGAAGGATGGCAACCTCGAAGGAACATTCTTTTACCATTTTCCAATTGGTTTCAGCGAGAATGTAGGAACGCATTGATTTTCAAAAATTAGGCGAAAGCAAATACTTGCCATAAAAATCATCGATCACCGCTACCGCTTCTGCGGGTGTGTCCACCAGGTTGAAAAGATCAAGGTCTTCTTCATGCACCATTTTTTCAACGACCAAGACCTTTTTAATCCAATCGATCATCCCTCCCCAAAATTCTTTACCTACCATCACAATCGGAAACCTTCCGATCTTTTTTGTTTGGATTAACGTCAGCGCTTCAGACAATTCATCTAATGTGCCAAACCCGCCCGGCATGACAATAAATCCTTGCGAGTATTTAACGAACATCACCTTGCGCACAAAGAAATAATCGAAGGTGATGAGCTTGTCGGGGTCGATGTAAATATTTCCCTTTTGTTCATGCGGCAAATAGATATTTAAGCCCACGGATTTTCCGCCCGCTTTGTTCGCCCCTTTGTTGCCGGCCTCCATGATGCCCGGTCCACCACCCGTGATTACTCCATAGCCCTGCTGCACCAACCGCTCGGCAATGTCTTCGGCCATTTTGTAATAGGGATTGGTTGGCTTTACACGGGCTGAACCGAAGATGGTAACGCATGGACCAATCTTTGCCATTTTTTCAAAGCCTTCTACAAATTCGCTCATCACTTTGAAGATCACCCATGAGTCAGAGCTTTTGATCTCGGCCCAGTTTTTATCTTTGAATGCCTGGCGGATGCGGTGCTCCTCTTCGAGTGCCTGCTGCATCAATTCATCACCGTTTTTTTTCTTTGTTCCCTTGCTCACCATAGTTCATCTCTTGAATAACGCACAAGTTAAGAAATGAACCGAAATTTCGATAAAGCATATTTTTTATGGCCTCGGTTTGATGTTTATCCTCAAGCAAGGACTTGCGTGACGTGCAAATTCTTTCCGCAGAACCACCTATTTTCTTACTACTCTGTTTTTATGGCTAACGGTAAATACGCGCGACAAATTAAATCCTAACCGCAGTCCCATGTTGTTGATTTGATCGGTGGTATTGGTGATAAATGCGCGCTCGTTCATGCCGATAGCGTTGGTGACGTGTAATTGAAACACATGCCCTCCGGTTTCAATATCAAAACCAACGGCCGCGAAATTATAATTGCCTGCCGATAAATAACCGGGAAGAACGTATTGGTAATCCCAGTTGAACGTAACTCGCTTGGTCAGTTTGAAACGCCCCCCAAAACCAATCGAATAAACATCATTTTTGTCAGCGGGCGTTGTCACTAAATTAGTGTGCACCACGGTAGGCGAAACTTGCAAGGTTAGCTTTTCAGAAAACTTTCGTGCGATGAGGATTTGGTAATAGAAGGCCATCCGGGAAGAAAAAAAATTTACCTTGTTTGGGTCCGCATACGGCATCGTGTTGATGGTGGACCCGGCCACAACGCTGAACGAAAACGGGAAGCTTCCTGTGCCAGTGCCCTGCCAGATCATCCGGTATTTCAAAAAGCCATCCAATTCCTTATTGACATTGCTGCGCCCTACCCCGATCATGATACGGTTTGAAATTCCGTAATCGAAGCCCAGGCGCATGTTGGCTTGATCAAATCCATACAAGCTATTGAGGCCACCGCTAAAAGTTCCGAACCGGTGCAAGATCCGCACATCCAGTACACCCGCACTGAGTTGCTCCACGGAATGGGTGTTCACAATGCGCGTTGACTTGAATGCATTGGTTACAAATTGCTTTTTTTTCCTGGCATCATCCTCCACAAGGGAGAGCAGGTCTTGCGCATAAAGCGAACATGAAGCAAGCCCAAAGGCAAGCAGGGCTACTAGTTTCCGCATAATTGCTTTCGATTTCTACAAGGCTTTGTACGTGCAATCTGTTTTAATCTCCACCGTGGGCGAAATTTTGTCTTTTACCGCACCGGGGATTTTTATTTTATAGTCGTCCAACAAAATTTTAAAAGTGGCCGATGAGGAGATAATGCCACCCTGAACTTTGATAGTGCCCGGAACGACCACCTCTTTTTTTTCATTATGAATTTCCAATGTCCCCTTTACCGTAGCAGGGTAGGTACCATCTTTTTTAAAATTTATTTTGGCCACCTCGTCAAACTTTCCTTTAAAAATGGCCTTGGGGTATTTCTCGCTTTCCAGGTAATTTTCGTTGAAGTGATCCTGCATCAGCCCTCGTTTAAATTCAAAGCCTCGGATGAGCACGGCAAATTCGATTTGCCCCGTTACCATATCGAATACGCTAGTCACAGACTTATTGATGGCATCCACATCTTCTACTGGAGTACCTGCTGAAAAGGAGATGGTGCCTGCTTTAGTAAAGTACCGATTTTGCGAAAAGCCAGCTAAAGAAATACTTAGCATCAGGACGAGGAGGGTTGTTTGGCGGATCATGTGTTAAATGGTTAGGTTATTGGTTAAGTAAATTCAAACTGCAATTGTTAAGCACCACATCCGTTAATTTGCCGGTACACTTTCCTTTTATTTGAACAGCATCACCATTTTTTAAACGCAGGATGTGGGGCTGTTCATCCGCATAAAAACTACAGGTGACCGATGCGATCGGGTCGCCTGCATCTACAAACACGGTAGCGGAGGTCAAGTTCACCTCACTCACTGTTCCAGCTACTAATAATATTTTGTTACTGTATTTTTTGGTGGCCTTCTCTTCATCCATAGAAAACTCCTTCACCAGGTCCACGGCACTGATTTGATAATCCGCTTTTTCATCCCTTGTATCCACAGGTTTTTTGTTGAATAAATAAATTCCATATAACCCAATCACTACCGCTAAAATCAAAATGACAAAGATTAACCTCCTCATGAACTAGTTATTTGGTGCGCTCGCATTGATCCAGCATTGAATAATGTCAAGCTCGGAGGTAGTCAATGTTCCATTCGGTGGCATGGTTTTATCTACGAGCACGCGTTGCTTAATCCGATCAACTTTTGCCTTGCACTGATCATAGGTCTGCAAGATCACTCCACCCACTCCAGTTGAATTATGGCAACTTGGTGTGGCGCAGGTACTGACAATAATGGGCAGCACATCAGCTGTAAATTTGGCGGATACTTTTGTGCAATCCAGTGCAGCGAGGTGATACAATTTTACTTGGTTGTCATAATAACAGGATTGAACAAAGAGCTGAAAGCCAAGAAATAAAAAAATGGATTTAACAAATCGGTTCATGCTGATCAATTATTGGGGGCACCGGCCGCAATCCATTTTTTGATTTGGGTGATATAGCACGCAGGCAACTGACTTCCGCCTGCAGGCATTTGTTTGGCTCCCGTATAAGGTGCTGTCCACTGGATCGAGCCCAACAGTCTTCCGGGATTATTGGCGATCTCTGATTGGATAGCAGTGATCGAGCTCAAGTCAACCCCTAAACTACCAGAAGGCCCATTGTGGCAACCTTTACAGTAGGTATTAATGATGGGGGAAACAATAGCAGAGTAAGTAAATTGCGTGGTATCACAGCCATTGCAGCTATTGTTTTTTGCCCCTTGCGCTATCCACTTTTGCAAAAGTGCCAATTGATCTGCAGCAGGTGGGTTATAGTTGAGTGAGGGGTTATCGGTTAGTTTATTAGCCATTTCTTGCAATGCCTTGTTCAATTTGTTGGAGGTGCCTAACCGACTTTGTATGTAGGAATAGCTTGCCAGGCTGAAGGCATTTCTATTCGATGTGCCGTGGCATCCACTTTTGCCACAAACCGAATTGATCAAGGGTAAAATGGAGTTGTTAAAATAAACCGTATCGGTACTGCAGGTAACCAAAACGCTGCTTGTGGGGGTACCTCCGGCAGGGGTGGTTGAGGTAGTAGTTCCCGTAGTTGTCGATACGGGCACCGGCAGTTCGTGCACACAGGATGCCACACTCAATAAAATGCCACATGAAATAAGGCCACCATAAATAAGTATAGATTTTTGATCACTTTTCATCGGGGAAATTTTAATATATATCCGCTAAGATTCTACTAAGTGATTGGTTTGACTTGCATTTTTCTTTGAAACGTTTTTTAAGGAGACAGGCACTCATAAAAGCAGTTTGGATAAAAATCTTATTTCACAGTAAACCAGTACGCTGTCCGAAGCCCGACCAATTGAATGTTCTTTTGATCAAACCCTTTACCCGTGCTTCGTTCATAAAAAATGGAAGCCTCCCACAAGCCCTTGTATTTATCTCTTTTTACCATTAGTCCAACCGATGTACTCATGGTGCTTCCATAGAATTTAAAATCGCGATAGCTATTTAGCGTGGTCGTTCGGTCATCGGTGAGACCGTTGATGTCTGGCCGCACATAGTTATACTGAAATTGTTTGGCCAGAAGAAAGTAAGGGGTGTAGCCCGCCCTCAAAATCAACTGACTCCTATCCGATATCCATTGACGGTATTTTACATTTAGCGGAACGGAAACCAATCGATTGCTGTAAATAGCTTTTTCACAAATGCCAAGTTGTGGATTGTACTGCGCGTACTCTGGAATTTCATTTTTGGTTAACTGGTTTTCAGTTGTGGTGTAATCCAGACTTGACTCGATGCTGAACCGTGGTGCGACCAACCAATCGGCAGTGAGGCCAACGCGGGGAGTAATCGCTCCCGAGCCTTGCGAAAAAATTCCTTTCACCAAATCAAGATGGGGAGCTACGCGCAGGCCCAACCTGTTGAAATAATGTCTCTCCAACGCATTTCGTGCTGCAAGGGAGGTTTTTCCTTCGGGGATTGGATGAATCAATTTTTTATTTTCTGACTGGGTGCTGCTCAAAGCGATGAGCTGCAATTGTAGGGGTTGAGGAGCGGCAACGAGAAGACCAGAAAGGTGGGTATGAAAAGGGGGTTGAGCCGTGGCATTTGTTTTCTTTGGCAAAAGCAAAAATACTTCCCCGTGTTCTTCCGTGAGAAGGTCCTCTTCTTTCAGCTTATTATATACTTCAGAAGAAATATTTTCCCTTGACCCCAGCTTTACTTTATAACCTACGTCAATACCCGAAAGAGGATTAGATTCATTTTGATTTAGCAAATGCAATCGAAAATTTGGAGTGGCTAAGGTTGCGGGTGTGCTGTTCTCCAATTTTTGCTCAGCCACCGTGCATTGCAATTGATTGATTACCGCCTTCAAGGAATCAAGCGCATTTGAATTTGTCAAT
The DNA here is from genome assembly GCA_043758895.1 of Bacteroidota bacterium. GTDB lineage: Bacteria > Bacteroidota > Bacteroidia > Cytophagales > Cyclobacteriaceae > ELB16-189. The sequence continues at coordinate 979 of JAYVMP010000169.1, read as the reverse complement.
TTGATTTCGTGTTGCTTGTTGATCGTGTTTTGTTGAATACCGGAGTTGTAAATAAAAAAATAAGTGTTGATGGCCGTAAGCAGAAACAGAGAACTAATAAATGCTGACCGCAAGCTGTTGCTTGCATACCAGGGAGTAGGTTGAAAGCTGCTCAGTCTTTCGTGAAGGCCATCCAATGCCGAGGGATCATAGGTGGGATCCTCGTAGTCCTTTAATTTGCCTTTCAACAAATCATCGAAATCATTGTCATCCATTTTGTTCTGATTTTTCGTCCGATAATATATTCAAGAACTTCTTCAATTTTATCCTTGCGATATTCAGGTTGGATTTGCTTGTCCCCTCACTGATATTCAGCTTCTGTGCAATCTCCGAATGTTTGTAGCCTTCGATAACATACAGGTTGAAAACCGAGCGGTAAGAGGGGGGCAATTCTTGAATGGCGTTGATGATCACCTCTTCGCCCAGGTTGCTCACTACCTCAGGCAGCAACCGTTCATTTTTGATGTAAGAAATATCCACTTGGTGATAGTGCTTTTCATTTTTACGGTAGTGATCGATGGAAGCATTGACCATGATGGTGCGAAGCCATCCTTTAAAAGAAAGCCCGGGAGAGTACTTATCGAGATTGGTCAATATTTTATAAAACCCATCGTTCAAAATTTCAATTGCCTCTTCGCGCGAGCGGGCATAGCGCAAACAAATGGCCAACGCAAAGCCATAGAACTGCTTATAGAGCAAATCCTGAAACTTTCGATCACCCTTTCGGCAAGCATCGATCAGTTCTTGAAGGGCCTTGTTCTCGTTGGCTATCAATTTTTTATAATACCCCTATTGGTTTTAATCACGCAAAGAACGGTGAAACAGTTGGTTTTGATAGTAGGGATATTTTTTGGTGAGTTATTACTATAACTGGCCTTCCGCAAAAATTATGAACATCATTGCGACCTGCGATGGATTGGTGTGGTTGGTCCTATGGGGG
>JAYVMP010000168.1:0-6971 GCA_043758895.1 Bacteroidota bacterium | reverse complement strand
ACAAAGAATTAAGGGAGAAAATTGGAGAACAGAAAATTATCCTTGAGCAAATTGTTTTGTTGTTCTCTTTTTATAAAGACGATGAAAATATGGCATCGTTATTGAAGGATATGGATGAGTTGAAAGTTGCTTTTGATAAGATCAACATAACCTACACCTACAAAGAATCTACCATGGAGGTAGTGAATGGCGTTGCGGTTATAAAAGACAACAGCACGACCACGATCGATATCACCGATAAGGATGTGCAAAACATCACGGGTATAACCAATTCAATCAGAAAAAAAATAACGAGTTAATACGAACGAATCAATTTTATGAAAAACATTATTTCTTCCCTGCTGTTGGTTTCGTTGATCGGACTAGTGACTACACAATTGTCTGGCCAGTGCAATCCAGATAATTTTGCGAGTTCCTGCATACCCAAATTAGCTTCCGGTTTTAATTTTTTGAAGAGTTATAAAGTGGATGGTGAAGGAGGCTCTAAAGATAAAGTGGAATACAGCTACGTATTTACCAAAGGCACCCAATATATGATTAACCTGTGTGCGAATGGGGCTGCCACAGATGGAATCATCGTGACGCTCTTTGATTCTGGACGCAACAAAGTGGCCACCAGCAAAATCAACGGGCAGTTTATTAGTGCCATTGCCTATCCTTGCAATGCAACCGGTATCTACTACATTCAATATACATTTGACGGCTCGACCGGCAAGTGCGGAGGTAGTGCACTTGGCTTTAAAAGATGAGTTTATCCTCTGTTAGTCAGGAGCCCCGCCCAGTTGGACGGGGCTTTTGTTTTATATATGGAAAATGAAGAACTTGATTCTATAAGGGAAGTAGAACCAATGTTGTTTCCTTAAGTCCTTTTTGATGACCTGACCTCGTTACTCTCCAAACGAGAGGATGTCAGAGGAGCTTAAGGAAACGATATTGGAGGTAATTATAATGATTTTTATAAAAATATAATAAGTATGCGCAAAGTCCTGATCATTGAAGACACGGATAGTATCCGAGCCGTCCTAAAAGATATTTTGAAAGACCAAAAGGATTTGAAAATTGAGGTTGACGAAGCCAAAGACGGTGCCGAAGGCCTGGCCAAGTTGGAGATTGACCATTTCGACCTGGCACTGTGCGACATTAAAATGCCCCGCATGGACGGAATGGAGGTGCTTCAAAAAGCAAAAGAAAAAGGGATTGATACCACCTTTATCATGATTTCGGCTCATGGCACTACCGAACTTGCCGTTGACGCAGTTAAAATGGGTGCTTTCGATTTTTTGCAAAAACCCCCTGATCTTAACCGCTTGTTGATCACGGTGCGCAATGCCCTCGATAAAAATATTTTAGCAAAGGAAACCATTCGATTGAAGAAAAAAATTTCGCGACAGTGGGACATCATTGGGCAATCCAATGCCATTATGGAGGTGAAAGCGATGATTGAAAAAGTAGCCCCCACCGATGCACGTGTGTTGATTACCGGTCCTAATGGCTCAGGCAAGGAATTGGTAGCCCGCCAGCTCCACGAAAAAAGCATGCGGGCAGCTAACCCATTTGTTGAGGTGAATTGTGCGGCCATTCCCTCTGAGCTAATAGAAAGTGAACTATTTGGCCATGAAAAAGGAGCTTTTACCTCTGCCATCAAACAGCGTATCGGCAAATTTGAACAAGCAGAAGAGGGCACATTGTTTCTTGATGAAATTGGTGACATGAGTCTCTCTGCGCAAGCCAAAGTGCTTAGGGCGCTCCAAGAAAATAAAATCACGCGAGTAGGCGGGGACAGAGATATAGAAGTGGATGCTCGCCTTGTTGCAGCTACCAACAAGGACCTTAAAAAGGAAATGATGGAGGGCCGCTTCCGGGAAGACCTCTACCATCGCTTGTCAGTTATTGTCATCCGAGTGCCTTCTCTAAAAGAGCGGAAGGAGGACATTCGGTTGCTCGTCAATAAATTTTTAGAGGAGATAGCAATAAATTATGGAGCCAAGAAAAAGGAAATCGAAAAAGAATCGATCAACCTATTGACCGAACACGACTGGAGTGGAAATATTAGAGAACTTAAGAATGTAATGGAACGGTTGGTAATTATGAGCGAGGGCCCAATCAGCCAAGCGGAGGTGAAAAAGTACCTATAAGAGTTAGATTCTTTTTGAATCGGTATTCTTTATTTCTTTTTTGCTGTAGGTTGGGCAAGTGTATTGGCTACAGGCAGAAATAAGGGCAACGAGTGCAATAAAAGTTAAAATTTTTTTCATAGAGGTTGCTTTTGGTGAGAACAAAATTATCAATCTTTTATTTCCAAACAAATTTAGACGGCATTAAATGGCGTTTGAGCGACTTTTTTTTCATCCTACCATTAAATTACAGCCCCGAATATCGCTATTGTCAATCCTGCCAAGTATTTCAAAACTAAGGTCTTGCACGATCCTTCCTAAATCCTCTGTTTCGATAAATGAGCAAGAATGGACATTTGCCAGGTCCACCACATTAACGCCCCCAATCCGCCCCTGGGTTGAGTACTGAAAAGGATCGTTCAAGTCCCGAATCAGTATTTTCATCCAGACGGGGCAATCAAAGTAACCTTGTCCTTTTGAGTAGGCTTGGGAAAAAAGCTCTGTCATGCCATATTCTGAGTGAATGTTTTTAACGTTAAACCGTTGGCAAAGAAAGGAGTGGAGTTCTTCCCGCACCCATTCTTTTCGTCTGCCCTTCATGCCGCCAGTCTCCATCACTATGCATGAACTTAGATCAGCTTCAAATTTTTCTGCCAAATCCAGTAAGGCAAAAGAAACCCCCAAAAGCACTATTTTCTTATTGGAATTTTTAAGTTCTTTTACCTTAGAAAATAGTGCTTTGTGGTCGTTCATATAAAACCCGGAATGGCAAGAAGTATCCTTTTTCATAAAATGATCAATCATGGCGATCAGGGAAGAACCGCTCCTTTCCAAATAGGTAGGCAGCAAGGCCAAAAAATGATAGTCTGCTAGTGGGCCATAATAGTGTTGAAAAATGGCGGTAGCTGTCTTCAGGTAAAAGTCAAGGTGCCAAACGTGGTGTCGGCTTACCAAGGTACCCGAGGTAGCACTGCTTGTAAAAGTGGTTTCAGGTTTCCAACTTCCTGAGATCACTTCATGGGATTTGAAAAAACGGATCGGCAAAAAGGGGATTTTATCGATCGATCTTACTTCGGCCACATCTTTGCCCAATTTATTCACATAAGTTTGGTAAAGAAGGTTATTTTTGTATTGAAAACGGAACAGCTCCAAAGCAACATCTTCAAAATTAGATTCGTTGATATGGGGAAGTGCGGAAGTGAAACTTTTGATTTCCTGCAAGCGATTTGGATTGAATACTCAAAGGTAGAAAATGCGGTGGATTAGAAATTTTGTGGGGAGTTTGATTTTAATGGGAATGATTGGGGCCTGCCTTAAACAACCAGACCTTTCCATCATTCCTCAAATCTCAATTCAAAACGTGTCGTTTGTGAGAGGAAGTTCAAGCCAATCAAACCCTACTCCAGATACGATCACCATGACCCTTAATTTTGCAGATGGCAATGGCGACTTGGGGGTAAGCCCTGATGAGACTGCAATCTATCGGAGCAGCACGGATTCTACGGACATTCAAACACCGTATTATTATGTCTATGATTCAACACAACCCTCCTCTTGGTTATACCTGCACAAAAATAATTTTACATCAGCCGATTTGGGTAAGTATAAGTATGTAAATTTTGCGTCTTTCAGGAAATATAAAACCTTAGCTCCGTTTGATACCCTGCCGGCACTCTCGTGTAAGAAGTGGGAGATCCGGTTGGCTACCCAAGTTGCCCCAATTGTTTCGCGCGATACGCTGTTCATTCAGAACAACCCAAATTACAACAATATATTTGTCAATATCTATTACACACCTAACCTTAGTGTACCCTTTACTTATTTTGACCCCAACACTTATTTTAACGGCACTTTTAGCTCAAATTGTGTTGGGAATTTCGTAAACGGCAGGTTTCCTATTTTGTCATCCAACCTAGGGAGCAACTCCCCGATACAAGGAACATTAACGTATAAATTTCAATCTTTTGGATTGTACCCGGCATTTAGAAACAATACCATAAAACTCTCGATTTATATTACCGATCGGGCCTTTAACAAAAGCAATGTGGTCACCTCGAGTAATATTTTGATCAACTGAATTTAAAAATCGGAGTCAATAGATTTTAGGAAAGCGATGTGGATCAGTTTCCTGCATCAGTTCATAAACTTTATCAAAAATTCCTTCTGGGTTAGGTTTGGAGAAATAGTCGCCATCGGAGGCATAAGGTGGCCGATGCTCTTGGGCCGAAATCGTGAGTGGTGCAGCATCCAAAAAGGAATAAGCTTTTTGTTCTTCCAGTACTTTTTGCATCATAAAGGCAGTTGCCCCACCTGGCACGTCTTCATCGGCAAAAACAACCCGGTTGGTTTTCTTTATCGACTGGACTATGGAATGATGAACATCAAATGGGAGCAAGGTTTGCACATCGATCACTTCACAAAAAATCCCGTGCTTCTCTAAATCCTCAACCGCTTCCAGCACCACCCGGCACATCGACCCGTAGGTAACAATGGTGATGTCACCACCTTCTCTCAAAATCTCGGGCACACCGAGCTGTAATTTAAACGCACCAATATTATCCGGCAACTTTTCTTTCAGCCTGTAGCCATTCAGGCATTCAATGATCAAACAGGGGTCATCGGATTGCAGCATCGTATTATAAAAGCCTGCTGCTTGTGTCATGTTGCGGGGCACTAACACGTACATCCCGCGCAGTGAACTTAAAATCATCCCAATGGGCGAGCCGGCATGCCAGATGCCCTCCAACCGATGGCCTCTGGTGCGCACAATGAGCGGAGCCTTTTGTCCGCCTTTAGTGCGGTATTGCAAACAGGCCAAATCATCGGACAAAATCTGGATCGCATAAAGCAAATAATCGAGGTATTGGATCTCCGCGATTGGCCTGAACCCGCGCAAGGCCAAACCAATGCCTTGCCCGATGATGGTGCATTCGCGAATGCCCGTGTCGGTCACACGCAGTTCGCCAAATTTTTCTTGCAGGCCGGCAAAACCTTGATTCACATCACCAATCTGTCCTACGTCTTCACCAAAAGCCTGGACCAGGGGATCGCGTTGGAGGGCAGCCTCAAAGCAAGCCTGCAAAATTTCGCGGCCATCCAGCAGTGGGGATTTATCGGAATATAGGGCTGGAACGGTTTTAACTTTCAATGCAGACCACGCTGATTGGCTATATAGGTAGGAATTGTACCGGTCAAAATTTTCTTCGCTTGAAGCCTTCACCCACGCCCTGATTTCTTGACCTATTTCGGAGTCCTTCCCTGCCAAATGCCGCAAGGTCTTTTTTGCAGCTTTTACAGAATCCAATCGTTCCGGGTTAACGGTTTGCTCTAACTGCTTTTTGATTTCACCTACTCCCGGGTTTTCTTCGCTGGCGCGGCCAAGCAAAGCCATTAATTTTTTTTGGCTCTTTTGAATGTCGGCTGTAAAGGCTTTCCAAGCTGTGTCTTTTGCTGCTTTGGCTAAGGCCTTGGCCTCCTTCTCGATATGATCCAATTCATCCGAAGAGCCAATTCCTTGGTCAAGCATCCATGCACGCATTTTGCCGAGGCAATCGTGTTCCTTTTCCCAGGTCAACCGTTCTTTCGGTTTATACCGCTCGTGTGAGCCAGAGGTGCTATGCCCCTGCGGTTGTGTCATTTCAGTTACATGCACTAAAACTGGCACGTGTTCTTCGCGGCAAATCTTTTCGGCCTTTTCATAAATGCGGCAAAGGTCATCGTAGTCCCATCCACGGACAGTGAAAATCTCAAACCCTTTTTCGGAAATGGATCGCTGAAACCCGGAAAGAATTTTGGAGATGCTGCCTTTGGTAGTCTGGTATTCTTTGGGAACCGAGATCCCGTAGTCATCGTCCCAAACCGAAATGAGCATAGGCACTTGAAGCACGCCTGCCGCATTAATGGTTTCGAAAAACATTCCTTCTGAAGTGGAGGCATTGCCGATGGTGCCGAATGCGATTTCGTTTCCGTTCAAACTTAAATTTTGAAACTTTTCCAGTTCAGGATTATCGCGAAAAAGTTTTGACGCGTAGGCGAGGCCAAGAAGCCGTGGCATCTGAGCAGCCGTTGGCGAAATGTCAGCACTGCTGTTTTTAATTTTTGAAAGCTCTTTTAATTGCCCTTGCTCGTCCAGCATGCGGGTAGCAAAGTGGCCTGTCATTTGCCGCCCTGCCGAGGCGGGGTCTGCCGCTACATTGGTGTGGGCATACAGTTGAGCAAAATAGTGACTCAACATCATCTCACCAATGGCAAGCATGAAAGTCTGATCGCGGTAGTACCCGGCTCGATGGTCGCCTGGGCGGAAAACTTTGGCCATGGCGATTTGTGCAATCTCTTTGCCGTCTCCAAATATCCCAAACTTGGCCTTGCCCATAAACACTTCCTTGCGGCCAAGGATACTTGCTTCGCGGCTCTCGCACGCCAGCTTGTAGTCACCTAAAATCATCGTTGCTCTGGCAACTGAAACTCTGGCACCCACTGTTTTTGCTAGCCCCACATTAATCAAGTTTGATGGTAAAAGTAATTAAAAAGAAACGAGGGTTCAAAGCGAAAACCCGAGCCTAATTTTATTGTGCTATTTCCTTATTCCACAAAATAATTCATGGCTGCTTTGTGAATTCAACAAATAATTAAATACTGGTTTGTAGGTGAATCAATACCAACAAAATCAAATGTTTCCAATTGCAATCGAATGCTATCTTTGTGCCTTTGATACTGAAATGAAATTTTAAAACTGCACACGCATGATCATCGGGGTTCCAAAAGAAATAAAGAATAATGAAAATCGGGTAGCCCTGACTCCAGCAGGTGCACAAGAGTTGACCAAACGCGGGCATAGCGTTTACCTGCAAACCAAAG
>JAYVMP010000167.1:0-4364 GCA_043758895.1 Bacteroidota bacterium | reverse complement strand
ATTAAGGGGGGGTTACTTTTTGAAATCCTGAAAAAGTGCCCTCCGTTTAATGCATAGCCCGTTTTATACCATTTTATTAGTTTCCTCGGACAACAGTGTTTAGTAATATCAAAAGGCTTGTGGTGAAAATATTCATTGATATACGTTTGTCAATTTTAAACCTTTGTAACTAAAGTCACAGAACTAATCGAATCAACAAGCGATTTTTAAGGTTCCAAGAACATTATAAAGCTCAACAAGATGAAATTTTCGGATGCATCTTATGGTTGGCTGTAAGTTATTAGACCATCTCAAGTCAAACGCACATTTCGCAAAGAAGATATTCATTCGCGATTACTGTGCCTTTGGTTTGGCTGGAATTGTAGAGTAACAACAATAAAATTAGCTGTATGTGAAGTTGCGGGCTTGGAAAGGAGCAAATAAACCAATAGTGAAATAGCTTTTAGTTAGATAAAATTCATCAAATCATTTAAACAGATGGTCAATCATCAAACAAATTGTTCATGCCCATCTTGCCATGATGGCTTTGTTTCGCAAAAAGAAAAGGAGTTGCACCTGGAGCTTTCTGAAAACAGCCGGAGGGAGTTTTTAAAAAAAGCTACCGGTTTTGGCTTGGCGTTGGGCATCGGTGGCGGGTTGGTAACGCCCACTGCTGCTTCGGCACTGCGGCAGGAAGACAGCACGCTAAAAGCCAAAGAGTTTTTTTCCAACAAAGCGGTGAAAGAGGGCAAGGCTTCTGTCGTATCACTACTCCACACAGCGGATATCCATTCGCAGTTGCTGACCCACGATGAATTTTTTGTTGAGAACGGAAGACCTGTTTACAAAAAAAGAGGCGGATATGCCACCCTTAAAACTATGATCAATGCGCTGCGCGCATCAAACCGCGAAAACACCCTGCTGATCGATGGTGGCGACTGCTTTCAGGGTGGTGGTGTGGCCACGCTCAGCGAGGGGCGTGCCATCGTTCCGTTGATGAACAACATTGGGTACGATTTGATGTTGCCCGGCAATTGGGAAGTTGTTTATGGAAAGGAAATGATGATGAAAGACATGTTTGCCTATGATTGCCCCAAGGTCTGTGCCAACATGTTCCATCAAACGAACGATGATTTCAACGGAGAACTTATTTTTCCACCGTACTACGTCAAAAATTTTGGCGGCTTAAAAATCGGGTTCATCGGCTATAACGATCCGCTCACGCCCAAGCGGCAGTCACCGGCTTACAGCGATGGAATCCAATTTACACTTCCAGAAAAGAATGTGGCCAAATACATCCGCGTTCTTCGCGAGTATGAAGGCTGCAAAATCGTCATCTTGTTGACGCACATGGGGCTGGCCCAACAAGTAGGATTGGCAAGTATGCCCTTTGTAAAAGGGATTGATTATATCCTGGGTGCCGATACCCATGAACGGGTGCGCAAACCAATACCGGGACCGTATGCGAAAGTAACTGAACCGGGGGCCTTTGGCTCGTTTATAGCCAGGCTCGATTTCGTATTCGAAAAGGGCGAGATCAAAGATCAGGCTTACCAACTCTTGGATGTCGATCCTGAACTTTACAAAGAAGACAAAGAAATGAAAAACTTGGTGGTGCAAGCCCGCGAGCCCTACCGCAAAGAACTTGACCGCGTGATTGGCAGCACCAAAACCCCATTGGTCCGTTACTATGTGATCGAAACCCCGATGGACAATTTTATTACCGATGCCATTATGTGGAAATTCAACCCCGATATTGTTTTAAGCAATGGGTTTCGTTTCTGCCCTCCCTTGGTACCGGACCAGAAAACTGGCGTGGCTGAAATAACGAAGGATTTTTTATTCAGCATGTTGCCTGTGGACAGTGAAGCCAAGCAAGGTTTGATCACCGGAAAGCAAGTATGGGACTGGATGGAAAGCGAACTTCACAACGCCTTTGCAAAAGACCCCGCAAAACGTTTCGGAGGATGGCTTGTCCGCTTCAACGGTATGGAGATAAACTTTACCATTGCCCAAGAAAAAGATAAACGTGTCAATTGGATAAAAATAAAAGGCCAGCCGATAAACCTGTTAAGGACGTATAGCTTTGTTGCCTGCGAACGTGATGGCGACCCTGACACCACGATTTGCCGAGTGGATAATGTGGCCGAGCCTAATCGTTTAGGGGCCACGCTCCATACTATCATCCAGGAATATTTATCAAAACATTCACCCATTTCACCAAAACTTGAAGGAAGGGCAACGGCCACCGATGCACCAAATACACTCCTCACCCAACTGTTGGGCTATGGGTATGAATTTCGGTAGTCTTGTAATATTGAAATCGAAAGTTTGGAAATCAGGCTTTGAGGGATCCGTATTGAATAGTTTTATTTTTTGTGACTTCAGTCACGGATCGAACGTCAAGTAAACTATACTTTTGTCAACCATTTCTATGAATCTTGATTTAGACCTAAATAATTTAACCATGATGAACAATTTTTTTCCTGCAATAAAGAATTCGCCCATGAATTCGTACACGAGTAAATTTACGGTTGCGCAAAACAACTTAGCCCTGGTTTGCGAGGAGTACAAAGCTACTGCGCTTTGTAAAAAACACAGGCCGTGGCAGGCAAGATATGCGCACAGCCAATTTCAATTGACGTCCACTAAAATTTCGGGTCTATGAGAGAAAGAATTGTGCGAACAGTAGCCGGCACGTTTGTGCTGATCAGCATCACCCTGGCTTATTATTTTAGCTTGAGCTGGTTGTGGTTCACCGCGTTTGTAGGAGTTAACCTAATTCAATCCTCGCTTACGGGCTTTTGCCCGCTGGAGAAGATATTGGATAAATTAAATATTGCAAAAGGAGAAAAATGTTGTTGATGTCATCTTGTTGTTAACGGTGCGTTGAAGTCTTGACTTCATAGTCGGCAGTAGAAGCATACCTGTAACGATAAGTGCAGCCGATTAGTGACTGTTGAATGACCCTTTTTTTGTTAATACACCGAGCCCCAATGTTATTACAGGTTTTCATTATCGCATCGATAGTCAGCTTCATGGGGTCGATCCCTCCAGGCACGCTCAATATCTTAGTCTTACAACTTGGGTTAGAAAATAAACTGAGGGCAGCGTTTCGTTTTGCGTTGGCAGTGGCCATTGTAGAATATCCGTATGCCTGGATCGCTGTAGAATTTGAAGGTTGGATTACACAATCGCCCGTGGTGCAAGAAAATTTTAAACTGCTGGCCGCTATTGTCATGACGGGATTAGGGATTATGGGATTATGGACGGCAAGTAAACCATCCTCGTTTTCAATTAAACTCCAGGAAAGTGGTTTTCGAAGAGGGTTAATCCTGAGCCTACTCAATCCCCAGGCTATCCCGTGGTGGATTGGCATAACGGCTTACTTAAAGGCACAGGGCTGGATCGTATTAGATACTACTTGGCGGCTCCACAGTTATGTGCTGGGAACCGCAGCCGGGGCTTTGGCATTACTTACCCTGTTGGCACTGATGGCTAACCGGCTGTCAAAGTTCATACAGCACAACAAAGTTATTAAAATGATACCGGGAGCTGTTCTGTTAGGGCTGGGACTTATTGCATTCGCTAAGTATTTCCTTTCGTGACTACCATAGACTTGAAAACGAAACAAGACTTGCCCGTTTACTGTATCGACACCTTTCGGCCAGCCAGGAAAGGCAGGTTTCGATATTAAGGTTTTGGAAAAGCCAGTGAACGATTTTCAGTTCACATCACGTAATCACTTTTAGAGTAGGTGACAAAAATCACGGAACTCTTCTGCCTCTTCTTGTAGTTTTGGGTTAAATTACAGCGATGACAGAGAAAAAGACTTTTAACCAAATCCTCCAGAGCGACAAGCTTGTATTGGTTGATTTTTTTGCCACCTGGTGCGGGCCTTGCAAAATGATGCAGCCCATTTTGGTGGAGCTGGCCGAGCGTCTGGGCGACAGGGCAACAATCCTTAAAATTGATGTGGACCGAAACCCTGCTGTGGCACAAGCTTACTCCATTCAAGGAGTGCCTACCCTTATGCTGTTTAGAAAAGGAGAAACGCTGTGGCGTCAAGCGGGGGTTTTGAATGTAAGTCAATTAGAAAAAATTATTAGTCAGCATGAAGTCTTGGAAGTAAATAAATAATTTGTGGTGGTGACCAGGGTCACCGACAATTGGGATTTCATCCTTGAACATTGAAGTGTAAAATTAGCAGATCAAAAAAAGCATTAATTAAAAAAATAAAAATATGTTTTTCCAGCACGTATATGACAAGAGCCTGGCACAAGCCAGCTACTTTATTGGCTGCCAAAAATGTGGCGTAGCAATGGTCATCGATCCTAAAAGAGATGTCGATACCTATCTTGAAATAGCCAAGCAAAACAACATGA
>JAYVMP010000166.1:0-4399 GCA_043758895.1 Bacteroidota bacterium | reverse complement strand
CTTTGATCTGGTTGTAATTGGGGCAGGCCCTTCGGGCTATGCGGCCGCTATGCGGGCAATAGACTTCAAAAAAAAAACCCTTTTGGTGGAAAAGAGCAGGGTAGGCGGTGCTGGCGTGACCAATGGTGCACTCTCCTCCAAAACCTGGTGGGAGCTTTCCCGTGAGGCTTCGGCCTTTCAAAGGAACTTAAAGCGTTACAATATTAAAGCTCCGGACATCAATTACAGAGAAATTCAAAACGAAGTGCGCAAGGCAGTGCAAGAGCGAAAAGGGATGTTGGAAGAACATATGGATATGTTGAAAATTTCCAACTATTCTCAATTGCTTCAGTTCAAATCGGGCATAGCGAGTCTAACCGATAAAAATCATGTTGAGATTGTTGATGGTACGCATACCGAAGCGGTGTGGGCCGATCACATCATACTCGCCACAGGAAGCCGGCCGCGCTATTTGCCCGATTTGCCTATTGACGAGAAGGTTGTGATGACGAGCGATGGCATCGAGAACATGGAAGACTTTCCCGAAAGCATGGTGATTGTTGGTGCGGGGGTAATTGGCTGCGAGTTCGCCACCATATTCTCTGGCTTTGGCAGAACGAAGGTGCACTTGATCGACAAAGGCAACCGTATTTTGCCGTTTGAAGATGAAGACGTGGTGAATATCATCGAGCGAAATATGGAGAACAATGGAGTGCTCATCCACCGCAGTTCGCGATTAATCGCCATGAAGCAAGTCAATGGTAGGGTAGAGTATGAGTTGGAATACAATGATGGAAGCCGCGAAACTTTTAACGTGGAAAAGGCCTTAGTTTCTGTAGGCCGTGTGGCCAACTTGGAAGATTTGTGGAGCGATAAGGTAGGCATTACTATTTCAAAACGAGGAATTGACAACAACGATACGCAGACCAGTGTGCCTAACATTTATGCCGTGGGCGATTTGACTGCCGATATTTCGTTGGTGAACGTGGGCGAGCTGGAAGGACGCTATGCCGTAGAAAAGATTTTTGGTAAACCATTACGTCAATTGGTTTATGAAAACATCAGCACCATTATGTTCCTCAGTCCCGAAGTAGCTGGCGTTGGATTGAATGAAACGCAGGCCAAAGAACAAAAAATGGATTACAAAGTGGTAACCTTGGAATACAGCACCATTCCGCGCGCCATTGCCAAGCGCAATACGCAGGGCTTCATCAAGCTGCTCGTCACCAACGATGACGCCATGAAAATCTTGGGGATGAAAGTGGTGGGCAATAACGCGAGTAGTGCGATTCAAGCAGTGGCCGTTTTGATTTCGATGGACAAGGGAATTGAGGAACTGGCCGAGTGCGTTCACCCTCACCCCAGTATTACTGAGGGTATTCAAGAATGCGTGCGCATGCTCATGGGCAAATCGCTGTTTAAACCAACGGCTTTGCGCGGAAGGCTCTCGTGCAGGCGTTATGTAAATGGTGTTTACGAAGACATTGTTTTTTAATTCTGCACTTGGTGCCATGATAAAGCCAGTCCTTATTCCTGTTTTCATCCTTTTGTGTGGTGCATGCTCGTTCGAAAAATATTACCTCGCGAGCCATCAACGGGTTGTGCGTCCTTATGAACAAATCAATTTTCCGGAGTTGATGAAGAAATACATGGACAAAGAGAAGTCATCCGATGGCATTGAAGGAATTTATTCGGTGTCGAGTTTAATTCTGAAGAAGAGCAAAGGACTATTCTCGTCAGTAGAAAAAGAGAAAACCATTGACCAAAAAGAGCATTATGCCCAGGTGGCCATCATCCGTGATAAGGCACGTAACAATCGCGAATACATTGAAATACCCATCGATAAGAATTACGTGCCTTCCTATTCCATCCGTGGAGAATTTACCACCTTATCCGAAGGCAATATTATCGTGCTCAAACATTTTGAGCCAAAGGGAAAAGTGCTGATGTATGCTTTTACCTACGACCACGAAAAGGATATCCTCGAAGGCATTCGCACAGAAACCAGTGGCAGCGTGACCTATACCTACAAGCTTACTTTCGTGAAACTTTACCCCAAGTCGGCAATGGCCCAGAAATAACCCCATGCATATCTTGGAGTTGGTGGATTTATTAGCCATGGTGATAAGCGCGATTTTATGCATCGCATCAGGTATGGATTCACATTCAAAAACACAGCCTATTCATAAGTTAGGGTTTGATGGAATCTTTCACAGCATGGTGTTCGAATTGTACCAATATGATAACGATTGTAAAGTTGGCCGCAGAATAGGTACGTAACAGAAGGTTGCTTAACCAGAAAAAGAAAGGGCCGAAGCCCCTTCTTTAGGAAGTTTAAAATGATCAGGGATTTATTGGAAGCCCCGTTCCTTGGTATTTGGATATGTCAATAAGTGGAATGTTGGCACTAAAAGTTGTGTTGATGGCACTCAGGTAAATGTTTGCCAAAAAAGCGTACCCTCTTGTATTTGGATGAACCCCATCTTCAGAAAACGCACCTGTTGGCGGAGCCAGGCTTGGGGAAATAAATACGCCATTGACACCCTCAATTTGAGCGGCCACCAGGTCAGCGAATGCTTTGCCAATGTCAGCTAAGGCGAGGCGAGTTGAATTTGCTGTTACGATAGATTTAATCGTTGCGTTGTAGGCGGCAGTTGCTGTTAAGATGGCAGCCGTTTCAGTTGGCAGTAGCACGTACTTATCATCTAAAGGAATGGATATTCCATTTACTAACAGAGGATTGTTATTAACACATGTGCCCAGCACACCACCGGCCGGCAGCGTAATTAAATCGGTAGCGGTGGCCTGCCTTACTTTTTGATAAGGTGCTAACAATGCACGTTGTGCATCAGAGGGAATTACATTTATTGATCGCAGATAATCAAAAACAGAACCTAAATCTTTCAATGTTTTATCGGCAATCAATATTCTATTAGATGTCGATGCACTAAAAATGACTTTTCTAGAAGTAAGATCCGCAGGATCGAGACTGAAATTGGCGAGTAGTGCTGGCTTGCCAATGATAGAATCGAGAATAGCGTTATAGCCAGCAAAACCCGTATTCACGGCAGTGGCTGTGTTGGCATCTAAAGGAATGGCATTGTACTTAACGGTGAAGAAGTAGGGGATGTTGGTAACGTTGGGGATCGTGGCCACTATTCCTTTCAAGTTTGGATTAGAGCCCAGCAATGCCCCAACTACAGTTTGATAGTTGATGTCGAAGGAATAAATACCTCCCGCGGTAGGCGGTGTAATCGGTATCGAGCCATTGCCGCCCGTGGTGGCATAACCCAATACATCATTGTTGCCGATCTCGAGCAAAAAGAAAGAAGGCTGAGCAACTATGGCATCTCCCAATATTTTTGAACCACTCACTCCATCCGGGCTTGGGCTTGATGCAAACCGAGCATAATAGGGATTGAAAGCAGGGTTTGCAGGACTCGCAGGCCCACCTGTGGCGGGTGTTAATAACTGAACGAGTTGGATGCCGGGAACCCCAAAATTATTCAACTTGGTTTTATCACCTGCGAAAGCACCTATTGGATCGGCCGTGTTGTAGGGAGCCGGAAGAGGAGGCGTAACTACAGTGGAAGGACAGGTTGTTGTTTGGCCAGGATACCCTGAAGGATAGGGCGAAGCCGTGCGTGGACCTGTTGGACCATCGGGATCAAACAAAATATAGCGCCCCAGTGTAATAACCCCTGCAATATTTCCAGAGTACCCATTTTTAGAATTAATTGTTGGTTGATTAAAAGTTCCACCTCCAACTAAAGAAAATTGTTTTGCCATCATAGCGGGAAATGAATTTGCCTGACCTGAGTCAAACAACGCACCCGCCTGGTATCCGGCAGCCAGAGAATTACCAATTGCCACAAATTTGGTGAAGTCGGCATTTCCTTTTGAAGGAGTAGTTGGTGTAACTGCAGCGGTGGTAGCCTGTGTTAGTTTGATTACCTCTTGCTTACAAGCGATTGCCGTTCCGATCAATAGGAGTGTGGCAAAAATTTTATGGAATGTTTTCATCTTAATCTTATTTTAAAAATTCGTCAAACGTGATGGAGAGATAATACATCTGGCCGATGAAAGGTGAGCCAAAATTGGTGCGGTAATCATTGCCGCCAAGGTTGGTGCCACCCAGTTTAAACACCGATTTCATGGCTGTGATCTTGTAACTGATCTGTGCATCCAGCACACCATAAGAAGGTATCGTGGCCACGCCATAAGAAGATTCCCACAGGAACGAGTCCTGATAGCGGAGGTTTACGTTGAAGCCCAGGTTTTTGGCAATCTTTCTGTTGCCAACGCCTACACTGTACCGGTTTTGCGGTGTATTAAAGTTGGCCTGGAAATCGGAAGAGGTTTGGCCTGAGAAAGTTGTGTAATTGTAATTTCCCGTAAGTACAAAGCTCTTGGGCAAGTT
>JAYVMP010000165.1:0-40611 GCA_043758895.1 Bacteroidota bacterium | reverse complement strand
TTTGGCAACATCGCGCGGTTATATGTTTTTGCTTGCGCATTAAAGGTCAGGTAAAATTGCTTGTGCACGCGCAGCCCGATGCGAAGGAGGTCGATGGCCAGTGCTTGTGTGATGTAATTCTTTGGTTTGAGCTTGCCTGCTAATTTGCTGAGGTCTGCGTTGACTGTTCCATCCGGCTGCCGGCTGATCATATCATTATACGAGAATCCGTTATTGGAATAGAATGCCATGGCCGAAGTGGCCGGTAAGCTAAATGAAAAACTGTATTTGGGTATGGCCGCTGGGTTATTTTCATTGGTCTGTGGCAAGCTGTTCATGAAAGTCAAGGTGCCTTCGTTTTGACCATAACCGAACCGTGTACCTACAAAAATGCAAAACCCGATGACCCAAAACTTTTTCATCAAAAAGTAGTGTTGAGTTTGAGTTTCACCAGTAAACCAATATTGGCCTTCAATTTATATTGCGATTCAAATTTTACGCTGGTCGATGTGGTGCTGCTGCCCGATGTACTCATGCGTGCCACCAAGATCATCTTTGCTGCCAGAAATATTTTGCTGACTTTAACACTGTCGAGGTCAATGGGCTGATTAGATACGCCAGCCGATTGCAACGCCCCCGATGAAGTTACAGTGCTTCCCTTCACAATCGGATTTTGGCTGCTCGAAAAAAGAGAATCAAGCACCTGATTGTTTTTATCGATGAGGTATAGCTGCAGGCTCGCGTTCAATGGAATCTGGTTTATGATATTGGTCTGCAAGGTTGCCTTTTCAACCTGTGTTTGGTTTACCGTGGAAAGGTTCAAGGCGACCGTATCGGTGAGTATGATATTCGAAGCGCTTCCGTAAAGCGGAATTTCGATGTGCATTTTTACCCTGAGCTTGCTGGTATCGGCCATAGAATTAATGCCTCCCGAAAGGCCCGCGTTCATCCGCCCACTCACTTGATACACCATTTGGGTTGGCGCAAAGTTGATCACCTGGGCCACGTTGGTGACGTTCACCGTGGTGGAAGCCGATGTGCCTAAAACCACCGGATAATTGACGGCTATTGGATTGGGGGGCGAGATAGTGAAGGGAATGGAGCCTCCCGGCTTCTGCGCCAGCAGGGTAATAAAATTGACTTGCAATGGAACGACATAATCATTCACAGCAGTTAAACTAATAATTGGCTGTTGCAAGGTCACTTGCGACCCCTTGATCAATGTATTTCCAAGGGCAGTCAGGTTGATTGTTTGGAGTGGGGTGGTGGTGGTTTGGTCTCCAAAAAATCCTTTGATGTAGCGAAAGTTTAGCCCTGTCAACGCAAGATTAAATTTTACAGTTGTTCCAGAAGGAATGGAAACGGAATTCGGGTTTTTCTTTACCACCAAAGTGAGCTGCAGGTTGAACTGATTGGCAATGGCACTACTGTAGGTATAGCCTGCTAATGAAGCACTGCCCAGCCCGGTTACTACGGTTGAAAAAAACTGCCCATTCGCGTCCCTAAATTCTGGAATGGTCATCACGATGGCATAAAGAAAATTTGGGTTGGCTGGGAAGAGGCTTAGGTTGTAATTTAAAACTCCGCTTTTGAACCCAATTTCGGTAAGCTGTTCCGGAGCGATGGGCATGTTCACCAGCGAATTATTTACGGTAGAGTTATAGTCGGATGGAACGGGTGGATAATTCCCCTGAGGGACACTCACGGAACGCGTTGCCGATACATCCGGTATGTTAATCAGGTTACGAATATCTTGCGACACCAGAGCTTGGTCATACGTAAGATAGATCAGCCCATCGGAATACACTCTTACATACGATGAATCTTGCGCTTTGAAGAGATCAAGTAGCCCCAGATTCCCCTGAATAAGCGGCAGGGCCATCGTTGGCGATGCCGAAATTCCCTTGAGGTTATAGTCTGTATTGTTCAGTGAACATCCGGCAAGGATAAGAAGACCGGGAATAAAAGCGAAGTGCTTGGTCATTGAAAATGGTATTACGAAAATTTAAATCCCTTACTCTTCGACAAAGTAACTTTTTTTTCTTAAAAAGATGCAACGCTTACCCTTTTGATTTGATTTTTGCACACGAAACGCTCCGTTGGAGGCGAATGGTGGAAAAAGTTTAATCAGGAAATTTTTCCATTACATTGGAACGTTTGGTACGAATCGGGAATTTTGAATTGTACCAAAGGCCTTGTCCAGCCAAGAAAGGTAATGATCAACTCAATCCATGGAGGAAATCCTTTTCTTCAAAAATTTCTGATTCGATGGTAAAGTCGTCCGCATCAAGATAGGTGGGGAAGCGATCGCGGTAAGCTTGTAATGCGTGGGCGTTGAGCTCCAGCGTCTTGATAGCTTCAACTCCTTCTACCGAAAAAATAGTATCGCCTTTTGGCCCTATGATGGCACTGTGCCCGTTGTAGTCAATGCCGTTGCCGTCTGTGCCCACACGGTTTACACCTACACAATAACTTAAATTTTCAATAGCTCGCGCCCGCAGCAACGTTTCCCAAGCGGTCGATCTTATCTGTGGCCAATTGGCGACATAAATCAACAGATCGTAAGACGATTTTTTTAATGAAGCATTCCATCGGTTGCGGCTCCAAACCGGAAAGCGCAGGTCATAGCAAATCAGCGGACAAATCCTCCAGCCTTTCCAATGGCCGATCAATAGGCTTTCGCCTTGGGAATATACGGTTTGTTCTTCCGCCATGCGGAAGAGGTGGCGCTTGTCGTAGGTTTTAAAATTGCCGCCTGGTTCCATCCAAAGCAGACGGTTGTAATACCGCTCGTGAACGTGGGCAATAAAACTGCCCAAAATCAAAGCCCCGGTTTGGTCGGCCATTTGTTTCATCCACTTGAAGGTGCGCAGGTTCATCATCTCGGCCAGCTTGTTGGCTTGCATGGTGAACCCGGTGGTGAACATCTCGGGCAAGACAATGACGTCTGTAGATTGGCCGATCTGCCAGATTTTCTCCTCAAACATGGCCAGGTTGGCTCCGATATCCTCCCAATTGAGGTCCGATTGGATAAGGGTGATTTTTAAATCCTGCATAGCGGTTAAAACGGACAGCAAAGAAACGAATATGAGCTGACAATACAGAATCAGGGCACTACAAAAACAGGGCTGAGCTAAAATATAGTCAGCTTTCTTATCAACAATGGCCGAGGCAATTTCTTTCCGGCACCCCATCGCATCTATGGTCACAATAGATCCCGACAGTGCCAAAACCTCTAAGAGGGCGGGGATTGCGGTGATCTCATTGCTCTGGTCTTCTACTTTCTGTTGGGCTAAAATCAAATTGTTGGCACTGGCCCAAGCACTGACCATGTGGACCATGCTTTTGCTCCCCTGATCGTAAGAACCCCGTAGTGTTTTTCCATCAATACCGATCACTTCTCCTTTCGTCAACCGAACTACAGACTGTGTCCAATCCAAAAAGCCTTTGCCCAACTCTTTCGGATCCAAGGCAGCAAAAAACCTGTTGAACGTATCATGGGTCGGGATACCATTGGACAACTTTAAAAGCGTCTTTTAACCAATCTTCTTTCCGGTTCCCAAACTCTTCGATATCGCACCAAGATTCTGCTCCACAGATCACCGCTGCAATGGTGATCATGATAATATCCTCAGGCAAGTTATCTTTTGTACGCTCTACACGGGATCTTTTAACCCCGCAAAAAATTGTAGCGGACTTTCCATAGCCTTTTTGAACTAACAAGTTAGGCCAACTAACCTTGGTAATCAAAAATTAGATGCGTCAGCCCTGGTTAAATAATAGCTGTACCCATCTCAAGTTTTTTTTAAGATATTATTTGTCACAACTGCTTTTGTTATTGCCTCCAGTTTAGGCTGATGTAGAAATCATAACTATCAATAGTCTCATGATTAGCCCAAAAATTTTGTTGGCTGGGTAAGATAGGTCGCTACAATTTGAATTATTAGGTTTTGTTAATGTTCATTTTTTTGTTAACTTAAAATTAAAATTCTGACTTATGCGAAAGATAATCATTATCGCTACTGTGTGTGCTGTTTATGCTTGCAACTACAAGAAACTGGAAGAATTTGTCCTACAATCTGATCAATTTGATGTTACTTTTCAACAAGCTACCACTGTTGCATCGAACATCCATAAAAGCGATTTTTTAAACAAGTCAATTTTAAAAAATAGGCAAAATAGGATTCTGGCCAAAACAATCAAAAGTTCCCTACCAGTACCTGATTCCCAAAACCCTTCTTATTTCATTTTTAATTATGAAAATGGGGTTGGGCTGTTATCTCCTCTGACAAGCGGATTGAACCAATTATGGCTTACTCCGATGAGGGTGAGATAAGGCAAGATTCACAATTGCCTCAAGGTTTAATAGTTTGGTTATTGGGTAGTAATGAAAAAATGAAACTATTAAAAGCAAGTAAAAAATCTGCGACACCTACGGCACTAATTGCGAGCTGCCCAATTCAGTTGGCATGGGCTCAAGTGTTAAATATAACACCGCCCACCTGTGGCGGAGGAGGTTGTCAAAATCAATATACATATGTTACGATCGGGCCACTTTTGACATCAGCATGGGATCAAGGCTGTGGTTTTAATGATTTAACCCCCCCCCATGTATTAATCCCTCATATTGTAACAGATGCCCCGTTGGTTGTGTCCCCTTAGCCATGTCTCAAATTATGTACTATTGGAAGAAGCCTAACTCTTATAATTGGTTAAGCATTTTTCCAACTGTAGGCTGTGCAGAAGCATCGCGGCTAACTCATGATGCTGCGGTTGGGCTTCCCAATTTTAGTTATGGATGTGGTGGATCAAGCCTTTCTTGTGGATCTTCACCTACTTGTGATGGAGGAGTGACAACACAGTTCAAAACCAAGTTTGGCTATGCAAGTGCTGATCATGGAGGCTACGACTACGGCATTGTTATGTCAAACCTAAATGCTCTGCAGCCGATTATGTTAGGAGCCTATCGTGATCAAAATTGCTTTTTGGGTTGGTGTTGGCCGATCTACGCAGGTCATTCTTGGGTTTGCGATGGGTATTCGCGAAGTACTTATTTTGATTGCAAAACTGGAGTAGGTATCGAAAATAATATCCTTCACATGAACTGGGGTTGGGGATCTTATTACAACGCTTGGGTGAAGGAAAATGATTGGGCTGTCAATGTAGATTTAGGAGATGGTGGAGGTATAAAGAATTTTAATTATTTCAGAGATATGTATTACAATATAAAACCATAGAAATGAAACAACTATTTTTTTTACTTATGGTAGGTTTCATGCTAATGTCTGCTTGTACTAAGCAAGAACCAGCCAGTCGTGATATCCCTGTTAAGTTTTACTTTGTCATACTCGACAGCAAAGGTGGAAACATGATAAACAAGAAAACGACTATTACAATACTTGAAAACGGAACCAACATTAAATTTGACCGGTATCAAATCATTGATTTGAGGACTGACAAAAATTCAACACAGGTTAACAATAAATATGGTGGATTGGCTATTTCAATCAACCCGAACATCGGGACCAAGTATTCCATAAAAAATGACAGTAGCTCAGTGGGAGTTTTTATGTGCGATGGTGTGAGCCCAACGAACGTGATATTCAATGACCTTCGCGCAGCAGAAAAAATAGACAGCACGGTTTTTCCATTCGTGCAAGTATTGAACCTGAAAAAGTAACAACTTCAAAATAGAGATGGGCCAAGTGCTTCCGCCATGCTGAAGAGGTGGCGCTTGTCGTAGGTTTTAAAATTGCCGCCTGGTTCCATCCAAAGCAGGCGGTTGTAATACCCCTCGTGAACATGGGCAATAAAACTGCCCAAAATCAAAGCCCCGGTTTGGCCACTGCAAAATATTTGCTAAATGTTCCGTAGAATTTTTCCGGCATTTTGAAGTGTCTCTTCTCCTTTGGCAAAACAAAACCGCAACAATTGATGATCGGATTTATCGCTGTAAAATGCCGACACCGGAATGGGCGCCAATTTCATTTCTTTGGTCATCCACTCGGCCATTTCAAAGTCTGATTTTTTTGGAACGCTTTTATAGGAGAGCAGCTGAAAATAACTTCCAAAGCAAGGAAGCGGTTGGAGTGATGTGCCTTTGATTTCATTCAGAAAAAAATCCCTTTTTTGCTGATAGAATTTTCCAAGGTGAAGATAGTTCTCTGGATCGGTCAAATATTCCGCCAAAGCCAACTGCACGGGGGTGTTCACACTAAAGGTGATGAACTGATGTGCCTTTCTGATTTCACGGGTGAGGTTTTCAGGTGCAACCGTGTAGCCCACTTTCCATCCGGTGGCGTGAAATGTTTTGCCAAAAGAAAATACCGCTATGCTTCTTTCGCTTAACCGTGGATATTTCAAAACACTTTCGTGTGATTTATTTTCAAAAATAATCCGTTCATACACTTCATCGCTCAATATAATTAAGTCGTGATCAACGGCTATTTTTTCCAACGTTTTCAAATCAGATTCGTTCAGCACCGAACCGGATGGATTGTGCGGGGTGTTCACCATGATCATCCGTGTTCGCGATGTGATTTGCTTTTTCACTTCGTTCAAATCGATTGAAAAATCGGGTGGAATTAAATTAAGATGAACAGGAACGCCACCGTTCAAACGAATGGCCGGGCCATACGAATCGTAACAAGGATCGAATAAAATTACTTCGTCCCCGGCACCGATCAATGCGGCAATGGTTGCAAAGATCGCTTCCGTGCCTCCCTCCATTACAGTGACTTCCATTTCGAAATCCGTTTTTCGTTGATAGGTTTTCTCTATTACTTCAGCAATCGCTTTTCGTAATACGGGCACACCGGGCATGGGAGCATATTGATTGTTCCCTTCCTTCATCTTTTGATGAATGAGGTCAATCAATTTTTCAGAAACTGGAAAATCAGGAAAGCCCTGCGAGAGGTTGATAGCCCCGTGTTCCAGCGCCATCCGCGACATGACCGTGAAAATAGAAGTGCCGACTTCAGGGAGACGGGATTTAAGATTCAAAATTTAAAGAATCAAAATTACTGGCATTCGACTAATTGAAGGATGACACTGGATTTAAATCAGCATATTTTTTTGGGGCTTTCATAAACATTCTCCTTGTGATTGCAACCATAGCTATCTGAATTTATTGACGTCCCGTTGCTCTTCGGAAAAATTTTTCTAATTGCTTGCCACCATCTTCAACAAGGTGCTTAACCTGCTTTTTAAGCTTCTGCGATCAACAATAAAATCCAAAAATCCGTGTTCCAATACGAACTCAGCGCTTTGAAAACCCTTGGGCAGATCTTTGCCAATGGTCTCGCGGATTACCCGCGGGCCGGCAAAACCGATCAATGCACCCGGCTCGGCAATATTGAAGTCGCCCAGCATAGCATAAGAGGCGGTAACACCTCCGGTTGTGGGGTCGGTAAGTAGGGAAATAAACGGAATTTTTGCTTCATCCAAACGGGCAAGCTTGGCCGAGGTTTTTGCCATTTGCATCAGCGATAGCCCCGCCTCCATCATGCGTGCGCCACCGGAGCGTGAGATCATCAGAAAGGGTGCTTTGGTTTTTAATGAGTGATCAATAGCCCGAGCAATTTTTTCTCCAACCACAGAACCCATCGATCCGCCAATGAAAGTGAAATCCATGCAAGCGACCACCAGGTCAAGCCCATCCATTTTTCCATAGGCTGAACGCAGCGCATCTTTTAGTTGTGTTTTGGCTTGGGATTCTTTGATGCGCTTAGGGTATGGCCGGGTGTCCACAAACTTGAGGGGATCTGCTGACTCCATGTTGGCATCCAGCTCGATAAACTCATTATTGTCAAAGAGGATCTCGAAGTATTCTTTGGAACCGATTTTTACGTGATGCTCCTCCTCCGGCACTACATAAGCATTGTTTTTCAACTCACGGGTATGGATTATTTTTCCACCTGGCGACTTGAACCACAAACCATCAGGTACTTCCCGCTTGGCTTCCGTGGGGGTTAATATTCCTTTATCTGTTCGTTTAAACCAAGGCATTTTTAATATTTACGCAGTTTCCTTAAACTTTTTTGATTTCGGTAGAATTTCATTCTTTGTCATGGCTTAGATCTTTTATCTTAACTCATTTTCAAAAATCCCCCTTTGAAGGAAGTATTTTTTTTCATTCTTTCAATCAGTATTTTAAGAACATTGACACAATTTTGCATCGTAGGACGTTCAATCAGGTCGGTATCTATTTTATCAATTTATTTTCAGCTTCATAAAAGCCGCTCGTTCAACAAAATCTCTTTGGCCAATTCACTGTCCCTTTCTTCAAGGCACTCGATCTCTTTTTCAATTCTTCCCTTTTAAGCTACATCTATAGATTTATCTAAGTAAACATCTTGAATCATGTTTAAGATATCAACTCCTTCCTTCATCGGGCGTTGAAATGCTTTGCGGCCAGAGATTAAACCCATACCGCCCGCTCTTTTATTGATCACCGCTGTGCGCACGGCATCGGCCATATCGCTGGATCCTTTGCTGTCGCCTCCCGAGTTGATCAACCCGGCCCGGCCCATGTAGCAATTAGCTACTTGGTAGCGGCATAAATCGATCGGGTGATCGGAAGTTAATTCAGTATAGATTCGCTCATCCAATTTTCCATAGCTGCTGCCTCCGGTATTCAATGCTTTGTAGCCCCCGTTGTTTTCAGCCAATTTTTGCTTGATGATATCGGCTTGAATCGTTACACCCAGGTGGTTGGCTTGGCCTGTTAAGTCGGCTGAAACGTGATAATCAATTCCGTCTTTTTTGAATGCGTTATTGCGTGTATAACACCACAAAATGGTAGCCATACCCAACTCATGGGCTTCTTCAAATGCTTTGGAAACTTCTTGTATCTGACGTGTGGAATTATCAGACCCAAAATAAATGGTAGCCCCGATTGCCACAGCTCCCAAATTATAAGCACTCTTTACGGAGCCAAACATAATTTGATCGGCCTTGTTGGGGTAGGTTAGCAATTCATTGTGGTTAACTTTTACAATGAACGGAATCTTATGGGCATATTTCCTAGACATGAAAGCTAATCCACCAAAGGTTGTTGCCACTGCATTGCAACCTCCCTCGATGGCCAGCTTCACAATATTTTCAGGATCAAAGTAGATCGGGTTTTTGGCAAAAGATGCGCCTGCGCTGTGCTCAATGCCCTGATCGATCGGAAGGATGGAAAGAAATCCTGAACCACCCAACCGTCCGTGGTCGAATAGTGTTTGCAGGCTTCGTATCGTTTGGGTGCTGCGGTTGGATTGCAAAAATATCTGGTCAACAAAATCCGGTCCTGGAAGATGAAATTGGCTTTTGGAAATCGTTTTGCTTTTGTGGGTCAATAGCGACTCGGCATCTTTACCCAGGAGTTCGGTGATTTTGCTGTTGAACATGTTTTTTTAGTTAGGCGACAAATATACTGTTTCAGGCTTCTTTCTTCAAGGCTTTTAAATGCTCCCCGAGCAAGCAAAAAAACCCATTTCGAGTGAAATGGGTTTGATTATTTTTCGAATAAAATTTAGGCGGATTTTTTTTTGGGGGCAACCAGGGCCAACTTTTCTTTGATCCTGGCACCTTTGCCTTGACGGCCTCTGAGGTAATACAATTTAGCCCTGCGCACTTTGCCGGCTTTCACAAATTCAATTTTGTCGATGCTTGGGCTGAGCATGGGGAAAATCCGCTCCACACCAATGCCGTTAGAAACTTTGCGAACGGAAAAACTTTCGCCATTGGTACTTTTGCCGCGGTGGTAGAGCACTACACCCTGAAACTGTTGGATACGGTCTTTGCTTCCTTCACTGATCTTTACGTGCACATTGATGGTGTCGCCAGCTTTAAAAGCGGGGAGCGTAGCCCTTTTGGCGGCTAACTCCTGTTCTACAATCTTCATTAAATCGGCCATAATCACTCTATTTTTAAATTCGGACTGCAAATATAGCAGATGAAGACATATTTGAAAATAGGCCTGGCGAAATTTACCCGGAACGGTTTGTCTAAATGATAATTCCCGGCCTCCTTTGCTTGGTTCTATCCATTGCCTGCTCGTGTCGCCAGGTTTCGATTTTAGCGCCATGACCTGACAATAATACTTCTGGCACTTTCCATCCTTTGTATTCTGCCGGGCGTGTGTAAACAGGCGGGGCCAGCATCCCATCTTGAAAGGAATCCGTGAGCGCAGAAGTTTCATCGGATAAAACTCCAGGAATCAATCTAATAATCGAATCACATAAAACCGCAGCGGCAAGCTCCCCTCCTGAAAGCACATAATTGCCAATGCTGATTTCGCGCGTAATCAAATGCTCGCGCACTCGCTCATCAACCCCTTTGTAATGGCCACACAGGATGATAAAATTTTTCTTGAGGCTCAGTTGATTGGCCAACGATTGTACGAGCAACTCACCATCGGGGCTCATGTAGATAACTTCGTCATAGGCGAGTTTCTCTTTCAAGGCAATAATGCATCGGTCAATCGGTTCGATCATCATCACCATACCGGCACCACCACCGAAGGCATAATCATCAGTGGCGTGATGTTTGTTGGTAGAAAACGGACGAAGGTCATGCACAGTTACCTCCACCAAATCCTTGTCTTGCGCCCGTTTCAAAATGGAATCGGAGAAAGGGCTTTCTAACAATTTGGGTAAGCAGGTGATGATGTCGATGCGCATTTTTTAAAGTTAAAAGGTTAATAGCCAATCGTTGCAGTGACCATTAACTATTGGGCATCCAATGTCGTTTCCTTAAGCCATTTTTGATGACCTCACCTCGCTCCTCTACCAATGAACTCGATTTTAAAACCTCACCCCCCGGCCCCCTCTCCACAGGTGAGGGAGTGACTGTTCCTATTGAATTTCCTTCATCTATAGAGTTCATATAGTTTCTTTTTAAACCCGTTTATAGCTTCCTCCACAAGAGAGGATGTCAGAGGAGCTTAAGGAAACGACATTGATTGGGCATCTCTAAAAACTCCACGTACCCTTCCTTTTTTATCCGCCCGGGGGCGATGTGTTGAGGTAGTCAAACGCAGGTTTTAGATTCCCTATCAGCTGTTAACGATTAACTATTTTTTGTCAACAACAATTCGGTTCTCTCTGTTGGCCAATTCCCAGGCTGTGTAGAAAACAATTTTTCCTCGCTTTGTCAGCAAATCAAAATCAATTTTGCTTACTTCATCACTGGGTTTGTGGTAGTCTTCATGGATGCCATCGAAATAAAAAACGATCGGCACATTGTTCTTGGCAAAATTCCAATGGTCACTGCGCTTATACAAATTGGTCGGGTGATTTTCATCGTTGTAGGTGTAATCAAAATCCAGCTTTGTGTATTCTTTATTATTTCGTTCATTGATTTCATGCAGTTCGCTGGAAAGCTTGTCGGAGCCGATCACATAAACATAATCGGGCTTGTCCTTGTGTTCCGGGTCTCTGCGCCCTACCATGTCGATGTTCAGGTCGGCAACGGTGCTGGCCAACGGATAGATGGGATGTTCCACATAGTACTGTGAACCAAATAACCCTTCTTCTTCCCCGGTCACCGTCATAAATAAAATACTTCTGCGGGGGCCATGCCCTTCTTTCTTTGCTTGCGCGAATGCCTTGGCCAATTGCAAAACGGTGACCGTGCCCGAGCCGTCATCATCGGCACCATTGTTTACTTTGTCTTCCCCCTCGTGCAAACCGATGTGATCAAAGTGGGCGGAGATGACAATCACCTCATCTTTCTTGTCCGTGCCTTCGAGGTAGCCCAACATGTTTTCCGATTTTACAACGGTAGTTGCCATGGATACTTGGTAAACAATCCGGCTTGGCTTGATTTTGGCCAATGGTTTTTTGGTAGCCTCATCAGATGAAGCCTTCACCAGTTTTTCGAAAGGCATGTTGAATATTTTAGAAACAGCCCCCTGTTCGATCAAAAAAATTCCTTTGTTGGAGCTGTTGGGGTCAGGTCTATTAAGAGTTAGCGTGCCTTCGGAAAAGAAGGCTTTTAATTGATCTGCAAACGACTTGAACTCCTCCGGCTTGCCGCTGGTCACCACCAAGATCATGCGCGCTCCTTTGTCGCGCGCCACGGTTGCCAGTTTGCGCATCCCCCCCAACATATTGAACGATGGTGCGCCACCGAGTATCACTACGGCTTTATCTTTCACATCTGCGTAAGCAAAATCAGCCTCATTTCCTTTGCCAACGAAAACGGCTTCTAACGAAATCTCTCCTTTGCTTTCGGTCTGCCCGAGGTAAACGATCTCGTTGAAGTTAGTATAGCGGTTGGCACCCACTTTCATGTAGATGTCGCCCGGTTTTGAGGAAGTCAATTCTACGGACATGTAGTGCGAGCCATCTACCGGCCCGGCAAGCCCTACCTTTTCAAAATAATTATTGATGAATGCCGCTGCCATTTTTTGGCCGCGCGATCCGGTGTAACGTCCTTCCAGGGCATCGGAGGCGATGATCGAGAGGTTATCCTTTAAATCGGAAGCGGTGATCAATTGGGCATACGGTGTGGCGAGTTGACCTTGTTGGGCAAATGCCGACTGCCAAGCCAGAAGGGAAAGTCCGAAAAAAAATCTTTTCATATTTGGTGAGTTAACTGGAGTTAGGTACGATTTCAAAGGTAATTATTTTGCAAATAATTATTGAGTGGCTTTCGATCCTTCGACCGCTTTTGAGAGGTTGGAATCGATCAGGGCTAAGTTTCAATTCTCACGTAACGATTAACGGTTTACAATTTGCGGATGATGAGAAAGCATTACCAAAGTCTGGGCGGATATGCTCCTTGTTGAACAAGTTCATTGATTTTTGCTGACACAATCTCTTTGTCTTCTTTGTAGGTAACGCCAAACCAGGTGCTGCCACCTGAAATTACCTTCACTTGACCAAGACCTGATTTGATCATATCGTTGACCACCAACGGAATAAAAAATTCTGACTTCACGTTTTGCTGGTTAGTTTTTAAAAATTCGTGAAACAGCTTCTCCGTCAGCCCCATAATGGAAGGGTGGAAGCCCCAAAAGTTCATGGAAGTCGGAGTTTCAGGATCCATGACAAGGTCACCCTCCTTTTCCTTGGAAATAATTTTTCCGTTTTCTTTTACTATGGTTGTGCGTTCGACTACGCTTTTTAAAAATCCTTGCGTGTCACGCTCACCACACCCGCGCGAAACGCTTCCGTGATCGGACAAAACATTTTTTAACGTGTAACCCACCATGGCGTGTGCCGTTGTTTCGTGTTTAAAAAAATCGGCCGTGGCGGCAAAAGCATCAATTCCATAAAAATCATCCGCATTGATCACCGCAAAGGGCTCGTGAATTACATCTTTTGCGCAAAGCATCGCGTGGCTCGTGCCCCAAGGTTTTGTGCGGGAAATGTTTTGATACGCGGTGGGCACAAATGTATCCAGCGATTGCACCACGAAAACCACATCGGCCTTGCCTTGTAGCCGGGGTAAGAACATTTCTTCCACGGTTTCACGAATTTCATCACGCACAATGAATACTACTTTATTAAAACCAGCCCGAAGTGCATCATAGAGAGAATAATCCATGATTGTTTCGCCTGACGGCCCAAAGCCATCGATCTGTTTGATGCCGCCATAGCGGCTGCCCATGCCCGCAGCCAGCACCAATAAACTAAGTCTTTTACCCGCAGCCATTGAAGTTTGATTTTTTTGAGTTAAATCGAATAAAGTTTATAACTGGACACGATTCAATCTCGTAAGTTAAGCCTTTCCTATTACCTCACCTCGTTCCTCTCCCCAAGAGAGGAGGTCCTCGGTGCTTAACCTAACGACATTGGAATACGATTCCAAAATTAGAGTTTTAAAATCAGAATCACATCAAGAAAATGCCCGCTTCAAAAAACTACCTCCTTTCCATCACCATCATCGGGATTTTGTTCTTCATCTTCGGTTTTATCACGTGGATTAATGGCACGCTCATTCCCTATCTAAAAATTGCCTGCGAGTTAAAAACCGATGTACAAGCGTACCTGGTGGCCACGGCTTTTTTTATAGCCTACACCGTGATGGCGGTCCCTTCTTCAATGGTGTTGAAACGAACGGGGTATAAGCGGGGGATGGCCCTTGGCTTGTTCATTATGTCCATCGGTGCGGCTGTTTTTGTTCCGGCTGCGAGCAATCGGGATTTCAATTTATTTTTAGTAGGGTTATTTGTAATCGGTACGGGGCTTGCGCTGCTGCAAACAGCATCAAACCCTTATGTATCCATCATCGGCCCAATTGAAAGCGCGGCCACCCGCATCAGCATCATGGGCATTTGCAATAAAGTAGCGGGGATTATTGCCGGATTGATTTTTGGTTATATCGCACTGAACGATGCCGATTCCTTAATTCAAAATTTAAAGACCATGGATGAAGCTGCGAAAGCAGCCACACTCGATGAATTGGCGAGCCGGGTGATTATTCCTTACATCATCATTGCGATTGCTTTGGCTGCGCTCGCTGTTGGGATTTTATTTTCAGGCTTGCCCGACATCAATGACGAAAATTCTTCCGGAGGTGTTGCAGCACCTGATGCGGGCAAGACCAGTGTCTTTCAGTTTCCTCATTTAATGCTGGGTGTTCTTGCGCTCTTCTTATATGTGGGCGTGGAGGTGATGGCCGGTGATACCATCATCAGCTACGGAAAATCATTAGGAATAGAATTGTCCACTGCCCGCTTTTTCACCCAAGGCACCTTGGTGTGCATGCTGCTGGGCTACATGGTTGGCATTTCGGCTATTCCAAAATATATTTCGCAAGCCGCAGCGCTAAAATATTGCGCTATCCTTGGTGTGGTGTTCACGGTTATGGCGGTTTTTACCGATGGGTATGTTTCGGTAGCGTTCATCGCACTACTGGGCCTGGCCAATTCATTGATGTGGCCGGCTATTTTTCCGCTGGCCATAGAGGGGCTGGGAAAATTTACCAAAACCGGTTCAGCCCTCATGGTTATGGCCATTGCCGGTGGCGCCATCTTGCCTCTGATTTATGGACACCTTTCTGAATCGATAGGCACAAGAGGGGCGTATAGTATTATGGCACCTTGCTATCTGTATATCCTTTATTATGCTGTTAAAGGACATCAGGTTGGGAAGAAATCTTTGGTAGGGATAAAATGAAAGTAGCATTGCTCCTTGCTGTCGGTCTTAGCTTTGGTAAGCTCCAAGCTCAAGACCTTTATGTGGCGAGGGACTTGACAGCCGAAAATCTTTTCACCACCAATTGCGAAGGACCACGTGTTGATAAACAAGGAAACCTGTTTGTTGTCAATTTTCAAAAAGATGGTACGATCGGCCTCGTGCATGCGGATGGCCAAGTGGAATTATATGTGACTTTGCCCGAAGGCAGCACAGGAAATGCCATCCAATTTGACCAGGCCGGCAATATGTTAGTTGCCGATTTCACGGGCCACAATATTTTGAAAGTAGATAAAAAAACCAAAAAGGTTAGTGTGTACACACACAGCGACCGGTTCAGTCAACCCAATGACATTTGCATCACTAAAAAAGGACAACTGTTTGCCTCCGATCCAAATTGGAAAGAAGGAACGGGAAAAATCTGGCGGATTAATACCAATGGGGAAAATATTTTGCTCCAAGAAAAAATGGGAACAACCAATGGCATTGAACTAAGCCCTGATGAAAAGATACTGTATGTAAATGAAAGCGTGCAGCGAACAATCTGGGCCTTTGATGTGGATGCCGATGGAAACCTCAGCAACAAAAGAATTTTTTTTGACTTCCCCGATTTTGGAATGGATGGCATGAAATGCGATAAGGAAGGGAACCTCTTTGTGGCGCGCTATGACAAAGGGGTAATCGCCATTATTTCAGCGCAAGGAAAATTGATCCGCGAAGTGCGGATGAAAGGCAAGAAAACCAGCAACATTACGTTCGGTGGAAAAGATGGAAAGACTTGTTATGTTACGCTTCAAGACCGCAAGTGCGTGGAGATGTTTCGGTCAGAGGTGTCAGGCAAGAATTTTTGATTTTAAGTCAACCAAAAACCGTTACTTTTGAGGCTTTTATTTTTCACACTTAATGAAAATATCCTACCGCTGGCTTCAACAATACATCGACATCAATGAGTCGCCCGAAGAACTTGGGCAAGTGCTTACGTCCACCGGATTGGAAGTAGAAAGTATTGAGCCTTTTGAAACAATAAAAGGTGGACTCCAAGGCTTGGTGATTGGCGAAGTGCTCACGTGTGCAAAACATCCCAATGCCGATAAACTTTGGATCACTACGGTCGATGTTGGTGCGGAAAAACCATCCCAAATTGTTTGTGGCGCAACCAATGTGGCAGCCGGGCAAAAAGTGGTGGTGGCCTTGCCGGGAACAACCGTTCATCCCACAAAAGGAGAACCGTTCACCATCAAGTCAGCAAAAATACGTGGCGAGCAGAGCGAAGGCATGATCTGTGCCGAAGATGAAATCGGATTAGGAGAAAGCCATGCGGGCATTATGGTGCTGAATACTTTCGTAAAAAATGGAATACCAGCTTCTGATTATTTTAAGGTTGAAACAGATTTTGTTTTTGAAATCGGCCTTACACCCAACCGTGCCGATGCCGCTTCGCATCTCGGTGTAGCGCGCGACATCAAGGCTTCAAAAAACCGCGAAATAAAATGGCCGGACGTTTCTGCGTTTGCTCCGGATAATCAAAATTTGAAAATTGATATCAAGGTAGAAAATACCGGGGCATGCCCCCGGTATTCTGGCGTTACTATTTCTGGAGTAACGGTGGCGGAATCTCCTGCCTGGTTGAAAGCCAGGTTACATTCCATCGGTCTTTCGCCCATCAACAACATTGTGGACATCACGAATTTTGTATTGCACGAACTCGGCCAACCGCTCCACGCCTTTGATGCCGATGAGATCAAAGGTCGCAACGTGATTGTAAAAACATTAACAGCGGGAACAAAATTCACAACGCTCGATAACAAAGAACGAACGCTCTCTGCAAATGACCTCATGATCTGCAATTCCGAAGAGCCGATGTGCATGGCAGGTGTGTTCGGTGGAATTAAATCAGGTATTTCGACTACCACAAAAAATATATTTTTAGAGAGTGCTTGTTTCGCTCCTGCCTCTGTTCGCAAAACAGGAATGCAACATCAATTGAAAACCGATGCTTCGTTTCGTTTTGAGCGCGGTACTGATCCAAACATGACGGTCTTTGCATTGAAGCGCACCGCACTGCTGATCAAGGAGATTGCAAGTGGACAGATTTCATCTGAAATCACTGATGTTTATCCGACTAAAATTGAAAACCAATCTATTGAGATCAAATCCAAAAATGTTGACCGGTTGATTGGCAAAAAAATCCCCCAGGAAGAAATTTTTTCTATCCTTGATCGGTTGGAAATAAAAACCTCAAACAAGACGCAGAGTGGATTCACTGTTTCAGTTCCGCCTTACCGTGTGGATGTTGTTCAAGAAGCGGATGTAGTGGAAGAAATTTTGCGCATCTACGGGTTCAACAATATTGAATTGTCGAACCAGGTTAAGGCAGATTACTTAGCCTCATTTCCGGAAAAGGATCAGACGAAATTCAAGAAGTCGGTGGGAGCAATGCTTGCTGCAAATGGATTTTATGAAATGCTCACCAACTCACTCACCAATATTTCATACAAAGACAAGATCGAAACAACTGGTGAAGCCATTGAGATTTT
The DNA here is from genome assembly GCA_043758895.1 of Bacteroidota bacterium. Classification (GTDB taxonomy): domain Bacteria; phylum Bacteroidota; class Bacteroidia; order Cytophagales; family Cyclobacteriaceae; genus ELB16-189. The sequence continues at coordinate 22,964 of JAYVMP010000165.1, read as the reverse complement.
GAACAAACTCAGCGAAGAGCAAGGCATCTTGCGCCAAACCATGCTATTCAGCGGCCTGGAAGTATGCGCCCATAACATCAACCGCAAACAAAAAAACTTGAAATTGTTTGAGTTTGGAAAAATCTATAGAAAGACCACGGGCCATGAAGGATTGAAAAATTATGAGGAAGAAGAAAGGCTTGTAATATTCCTTACCGGAAACAATGAAACTGAAAATTGGCAAAGCAAAGCACGACCCGTCAATTTTTATGACCTAGCCCAGTCGGTAAACCAGATTTTGGAACGCTGTGGCATTGAAAAAATTAAGCAAGAAACAATAGCGAATTTGACTTTTGAGTACGGAACAAAAATGTTGAAGGGAACGAGGGAGTTGGGCGTATTGGGAAAAGTGAAAAGCTCATGGCTAAAAGGTTTTGGCATTAAACAAGAGGTTTTTTTAGCTGACCTTTCAATGGATTTGCTTTTAAAGTCGGCAAACCCTAAGTTCGCTGTACAAGAAGTGCCGAAGTTTCAGGAAGTAAGGCGCGATCTTTCGTTGGTGCTTGACAACCAAATGAAGTTTGCTGATATTGAAACGCTGGCAAGAGCCACCGAGCAACGATTGATTAAGGAGATTATCGCGTTTGATGTTTACGAAGGGGAGAAAATCCAGCCCGGCAAAAAAGCGTATGCGTTGGGTTTCACGTTGCTCGATGAAAATAAAACGTTAACAGACGAGGAGATTGAAAAGGTGATGGGTAAATTGATGAGCGCCTTTGAAGGGAAGATGGGGGCGGTCATTCGAAAATAAAAGTGGCAAAAGGCCTCGATAACTATTAGGAAGACGGGTGAGAAAAATAATCTGAAAATAGAAAATTAGAAAGACTGAGCAATTTAAATCTGTTGTTAAGTTAAGCACTAATGACCCCTCTCTTTGGGAGAGGAACAAGGTGAGGTGATAAGAAAAGGCATAACTTAACGGCATTGAATCTAAGACTTTGAATGTTGACTATAGAATTTTGAATTTGAAATAAATATATGGATCAAGAAGCATTGAAAACAAACCTCAACGGGTTAGAGCGCAAGATCATGATGATGCTCAACGACCACAAGTCGTTGAAAGATGAGATCCGGACAATCAAATTGGAGAACCATGAACTGCGCACCGACCTGCGCAAGCGCGATGAGCAATTGACTAATTTTAAAAATCAGATTAAAATCACTAAAATTGTAGATTATATAAGCCCGGAAGACGAAAGTATTTCGGAATTGAAAAGGAAAGTGGAAGAATATATCCGCGAAATCGATAAATGTATTGCTCACGTAAGCCAATAAGCAAGGTACATTGATGGACGAACTCTCTGTAAAAATAAAAATCGCAGATCGCGAGTACCCCATGAAAGTAAAGCGCCTCGAAGAGGAGCGTGTGCGGGCCGCAGGCAAGGTCATCAATGAAAAAATAAAACAGTACCGTGAAAAGTTTGGCATAGATGATAAACAAGACCTGCTTGCCATGGTAGCTTTCGACTGTGTAGTCGATAAAATGGCAGAAGAGGAAAACCTGCAGGTGATCGATCAAACTGTTGTGGAAAAATTAGACCATCTTAATCGGCTTGTCTCGCAAGGATTCTGATTCCTTTCCTAAATTCAATTCCTCTCTTTTGTTGATAGCCCCGTTAGCTATTTCTGGGTGTTTGTTAAACACCTAACTTAATTCTTTATGGAATCCATGGAAATAATAATTACAGCACTGATCGCTTTGGTGGCCACCGTTATCCTTAGCCTGCTGATCGGCAGTTTTTTGTACAAGAGAAGGATGAAAAGAAACCGGATGGAGGCCGAGGAAAAATCAAAGCTGATTATCAAAGCAGCGGAACTACAAGCTGAAAACATCAAGAAAGACCGGATCATCGAAGCCAAGGAGAAATTGATGAAGATGAAACAGGAGTTTGAAGAAGAAGCGAACCGAAAAAAAAACCAGATCATTGCCAACGAACAAAAAATAAAACAACGCGAAGTCCAACTGAACAAAGAGCTGGAGCAGGTGAAAAGGATGGAAGGAGACTTGGTGGAAGAGCGACAAAGCCTGGCCCAACAACACGAGCTGGTGAAGAAGCGCAAAGAGGAACTGGATAGGTTCAATTCGCAGAAAGTGGCTGTGCTGGAAAACATTTCAAAAATCTCGGCTGACCAAGCCCGCGATCAATTGGTGGAGTCGATGAAAGAGGAAGCGCAGACCAAAGCCAGCAGCTACATCAAAGACATCATGGAGCAAGCGAAGCTCAGTGCTACCAAAGAAGCAAAAAAAATTATTGTCGAAACGATTCAGCGCACGGCTTCGGAGCAGGCTGTTGAAAATTGCGTTTCGATTTTTAATATTGAAAGTGATGACATCAAAGGAAAGATCATTGGTCGTGAAGGAAGAAATATCCGTGCGCTTGAAGCTGCCACCGGTGTTGAGTTCATTGTTGACGATACGCCAGAAGCAATTATTATTTCAGGCTTTGATCCGGTGCGCAGAGAAGTGGCCAGGTTATCGCTGCATCGTTTGGTTCAGGATGGCCGCATCCACCCGGCCCGCATCGAAGAGATTGTAGCCAAGACATTCAAAAACATCGATGATGAAATTGTGGAGACCGGAGAAAAAACAGTAATCGATCTCGGCATACACGGGCTCCATCCGGATTTGGTAAGGATGGTAGGCCGCATGCGTTTCCGTTCTTCTTACGGACAAAATTTATTGCAGCACTCGCGCGAGGTAGCCAACTTGTGCGCCATCATGGCTGCTGAGCTGGGTCTTAACGTGAAGCAGGCAAAACGTGCCGGGCTGTTGCATGACATTGGCAAAGTGTGGCCTGAAGAATTAGAGAAACCACACGCTATCGTGGGCATGGAGCTTGCCGTGAAATACAAGGAGCATCCCGTGATCTGCAATGCGATCGGTGCGCACCACGATGAAATTGAGATGACGAGTATTATTTCGCCAATCATTCAGGCGTGTGATGCCATCTCAGGCGCCCGCCCCGGGGCAAGGCGCGAAGTGATGGAGCAATACATGAAGCGCCTCAAAGAATTGGAGCACGTGGGGTTGAGTTTTGATGGCGTAGAAAAATGTTATGCCATCCAGGCCGGCCGCGAGCTGCGCGTGATTGTGGATGCGGAGAAAGCCACCGATGAGCGCGCCAGTCAACTAAGTTTTGACATCTCTCAAAAGATTGAGCGCGATATGCAGTATCCGGGTCAGATCAAAGTTACGGTGATTCGCGAGATGAGAAGTGTCGCGTATGCAAAATAATTTTAGCAGAAGATTTTGGTCTTTTAAAATTGCTTGGTTCATTCCAATTTTTGGCATAGCCCTGTTCCTAATTCTGTATTTCACCGCCATACTGTACTATCCGGGAGGCTCACAAATTAATAGAAACTCCGTTGGCTTTAGCTGGGCAGATAATTATTGGTGCAATTTGCTCATTGAGCATGCTATCAATGGGCAATTTAATCTCGCCAAGCCCATTGCTGTTTCGGCAATGGTAGTGCTTTGTTTTTCATTAAGTTGGTTTTGGTTACTTTTTCCTATCGCAACAGAAGCAAACACAGGGATGAGACTTCTCATTCAGGGGTCAGGAATTCTATCAATGATTGGTGCTTGCTTTTTGTTCGAGTCAAAGCTGGATCATGATTTGATTATTGTCAAGTATAGCATTAAATCGATACATCTATAGTTTTCAATACCTCAATTTATAGCACAAACCCCATCAGCAGTCCGGCAGTGATAATTGCCCAAGATGGAATTTTTGTAAAAGCGATTAAGACGAAAGTGACCAGGGTAAATAAGGCGTAGAGCAAAATAGTTTCTAATGGCTGGTCGTTGATCAACGGTTGAAATAGTAATAAAGCAGCTGCGGCAACGAGTCCGGTGTTGGCCGCGAAAATTCCTTCGAGCGAGGCGCGAATAGCCCTGAATGACTTCAGGCTATCCCAAACGCGGATCATAAAAAATATCAGGAAAGTGCCGGGCAAAAAGATGCCGGCTGCTGACATCACCGCTCCGGCTATTTCTCCACTTGTTCCGAATTCACGCATCGAAAGTGCGCCAATGAATGAGCTAAAAGAAAAAACCGGCCCCGGTAAAGCTTGAACCAGCGCATAACCGGAAAGAAATTCTTCCGAGGACAAATAATGCTTGGGCGCATATTGCACAAACTCAGTAAACAAAAGTGGCGTCAACACCTGGCCACCGCCAAACACAAGGCTTCCGTTGCGGTAAAAATTTTCAAACAAACGAATGGGCAGAAATTCAGGATTTGATTTGGTTAATCCACCAAGCACAGCTGCAAAAATCAAGACACCCACCCACAGAAACAAATTTGACCATGCCACATTAAATTTCTTTTTAAGTACGCGAGGATGAGCTTTGTAATTAAAAGCCGTAATGCAGCCGGCAATAATTAAGATGACGGGAAATACAAAAGGTGTTTTTATAAAATATGAAAGCACCGCAGCGGCTATCATTAGAATAAAAGCGCGTGGCCGGGTAATCGTTTTTATTCCAATAGAGTAAGCGCCATAGGCCACAAAGCCTACTGCCATGGGCTGAATGAAGCGCGTGAATGCAAGTGAAATATGTTTTGTTTCAAAGCTGGCCATTAAAATTGCTAAGGCAGTCATGATGGTTACAGAAGGCAGCATCCAGATAATGAGTGTCAGGTAGGCGAGGTTTGGGCCACGCAGCCGATACGCGATGGCCGTTAAGGTTTGTGTTGATGTGGGGCCTGGTAAAACTTGCCCCAAAGCATTGATCTCAATTAATTCTTCTTCGGTAATGTATTTTCTTTTTTCTACGAGCAACTTTTGAAAATGCGAAATGTGTGCTTGCGGTCCGCCAAAACACGAGACAGATAATAAGAAAACATCTTTTAAAAAATCGATATAGCGGATGCGCGAAGTCAACCTCTATTTCTTGAGCCCAATTTCTTTCAGACGCTGGTTCAGAAATTCACCTGCCGTGATGTCATCCCAAAGTTTGGGGTGTTGCGCGTCCACGCAACCGGGCAACGCAGCCAAGCTCATCGCTGAGCGGGGGTGCATAAAAAACGGAATGGAGAAGCGCGGTTTGTTCATCAGGTGCCGGGGAGGGTTCACCACACGATGAATGGTGGATTTTAATTTTTTGTTGGTGAGCCGCTCCAGCATGTCGCCCACGTTCACAACAAGTTGCTCAGGCAAGGCGGTAATCGAAATCCATTTGCCATCGCGCCTCAACACTTGCAACCCATCGGTACTGGCGCCCATCAAGAGTGTGATTAAATTAATATCGCCATGCTCAGCAGCTCGCACTGCATCGGGAGGAACAGCTTCCGGTTTTTCTATTGGGAAATAATGGATGGGCCGCAAAATGCTGTTGCCGTGTTTTACTTTATCGTCAAAGTAGTTTTCGGGAAGATTCAAGTACAAGGCAATCGCTTTTAACATTTGTGTGCCCGTTCGCTCCAATTGTTTATACACTTCCAACGCGATCATTTTAAATTCAGGCAGTTCATCGGGCCAAACATTATCCGGATATTCCTTTTTAATGGGATCATCATCTAACACCGTTTGCCCCACGTGATAAAATTCTTTCAAGTCACCCGTGTTTCTTCCTTTCGCATGTTCTTTTCCCTTACCGATGTATCCACGCTGACCAGCCAGGCCTGCGATTTCATATTTTTGTTTTGTCAAATCATCCAACGCAAAGAATTTTTTGATAATGTCATAAAGTTGGGCACTCAAGCCATCGGATAAGTAATGATTGCGGATTGCCACAAAACCAATAGTGTTGTAGGCTTCGCCCAAGGCAGCCACAAATTTTTTCTTTTTACCAGGATCATTCCCAGTAAAATCAGCAAGGTCCAGCGAGGGGATTTCCTCATAAAGTTTTTCAGCCATACCGTTTGAAATTTTCGTTATCGCAAGCTAATTATTTTTAAGTAAATTTACTTACCTACCTAAACGCCACGTCAGTTTTAAAACCACCTAAATAAAAAAATTATGAAACCAATCACCCGGAGAAAGTTTGTAACCGATTCGCTTAAGGCGGGAGCCATCGCAGTCATTGCCGTGCCCTTTGCTGTTGAAGCTGAAAAAAATCCAGCCGTTCAATTTTCACAAATTGCGCTTCCTTATGCTTTCAATGCGCTTGAACCGCATATTGACGCATTGACAATGGAGATACACTACACCAAGCACCAGGCTGCTTATGTCAAAAATGTGAACGAGGCCATTGCTTCCGAAAAAATTACTTTCGACAGTGAAAAGGAATTTTTTACCAACGCATCCAAACTTTCAGCTAAGGCGCGCAACAATGCAGGGGGCGTATGGAATCACAATTTCTTTTGGCAAGTAATGAAGGCCAATGGGGGTGGGGCACCTTCCGGTAAAATTGCAGAGGCCATCAACGGCTCGTTTGGTTCGATTGAAAAATTCAAGGAAGAATTTACAAAAGCAGCGATGGGTCGTTTCGGCTCAGGCTGGGCATGGTTGGTGAGCCATGAGGGAAAATTAAAAATCGGAAGCACTGCCAATCAAGATAACCCGCTGATGGACAGCTCAGAATTGAAAGGCACACCTTTATTAGGCATTGATGTGTGGGAACACGCCTACTACCTCAAATACCAAAACAAGCGCAACGAGTATGTGGCAAATTGGTGGAACACATTGAACTGGGATGAGGCTGCAAAAAAGCTTTAATAGCCATTTTGGAAGCGTAAAAAATTTAAAAATGAAGGCCGGGTGTTTCATCCGGCTTTTCTATTTTTGTAAAAAAATGAAAGCCTTTAAGATAGCCTCCCTCCTCTTTTTGATGGCTTGGACTCAACAAGCTGTTGCCCAAAAATTGACCATGTACAAAACTTTTGGCAGTGTGATCTATGAACTCAATGACTCTGTTGAATTGAGTACCAAGCAAACGGCTTCTGTACTTTATCAGAACAAAGAGGCTTATCAACTATTTAATCAAGCAAGGAAACTGAATACGGTAAGTGGTATCATGGGCTTTAGTGGAGCGGTTATGGTGGCTATTCCTTTGGTAACAGTTGCTTTTGGAGGACGTTCGGATTTTGGGCTTGCTGGCGGTGGTGCTGCGCTCCTCGTTGGTTCTATCTTTTTTAACCGTGCTTTTAAAGCCCGCGCGCTCGATGCCCTGGATATTCACAATGCCGCGTTGCCGCAAAAAACTTCTCGCATTAAGCGTAATTTCTATTTTTATGGAACGGGCGCCAAGCTGGTAATCAAATTTTGAAATAAATGTTTACCGGAATAACTGAAACCATTGGGGAAGTGATGGCCCGCAAACATGAAGGCACCAACACTCATTTTAAAATTGCAAGTAGCTTCAGCACTGAACTAAAAATTGACCAGAGCATATCGCACAACGGGGCTTGCCTCACCGTGGTGCGGGTGGGCGATGGGTTTCATTGGGTGGTGGCGGTGCAAGAAACATTGTTGAAATCTAATCTTGAAAAACTTCGGGAAGGCGATAAGGTCAATCTCGAACGGTGCATGATCGCCAACGGCCGCTTTGATGGGCATATCGTGCAAGGTCATGTGGATCAAGTTGGAAAATGCACTTCCGTGAAAGACGAAAATGGAAGCTGGCTTTTTGATTTTGAATACGATGCTTCTCTCGGTAACGTAACGGTAGAGAAGGGGTCCATTGCCGTAAACGGTGTGAGCCTGACTTGTTTCAATAGTTCGGCAAATAAGTTTAGCGTAGCAATAATACCATACACCTACGCACACACCAATTTTCACCAAATCAAAGCTGGTGATACCGTAAATCTTGAGTTTGATATTATTGGCAAGTATGTGGGGCGGTTGATCAGCAAGTTCAATTGATGAATGGAATACTTGTACCGCGAAGGAACTACTCATGACAAAGATCAACTGCGAGAACTTGGACTGATTTCTTACGGCCAGTTTAAAGGCGCTTTCACGGAGGACAACTGGGGTAAACTACACTCGTTCCTGTCTGCTGAAGATTCTTACTCAGCTATTCTTAAAATTTCCAAAAGTTATGTCTGCGAGAACAAGGGAAAAATCATAGGCATGGCATTCCTTGTTCCAAAAGGCAACCCAACAGAGATTTTCCAAGAAGACTGGAGCTACATTAGAATAGTTGGAGTCCATCCAAATTTTGCAGGCAAGGGAATAGGAAAGAGGCTAACAAAAATGTGTATCGACTTTGCCAGAGCCACCTGCGAGAGCGTTGTTGCCTTACACACCGCAGAGTTTATGGATGCTGCACGGCATATCTATGAACGGTTTGGGTTTAAACAAATTAAGGAATTAACACCACGGTATGGCAAGAGATATTGGCTTTATCAACTTGAACTGTAAGCGATGAAAAATTTGAATCCCTATTAATCTTCTCACTTGAAGTCGCATAGGCACAAAGAAAGTAGGCATTAATTTAGCGGCTTGGTGCGATCAATCTTATCGCCCAAACGGATTCATTGCACCCAACGCCCGCTTGCCTCCACCCATTTTGTTCATCGTCTTCATCATCTTGCGCATGTCGTCAAATTGCTTGAGCAGCTGGTTCACTTGTTGAATGCTGGTGCCGCTTCCCTTCGCCAACCGGTTTTTGCGGCTGCTGTTGAGCACCTCCGGGTTCTCGCGTTCTTTTAACGTCATCGATTTGATAATGGCTTCCACAGGTTTAAAGGAGTTTTCATCAAGGTCAATTCCTTTCATGGCTTTGCCCATGCCCGGAATCATGCTCAGCATGTCTTTCATGTTGCCCATTTTTTTCACCTGTTGAAGCTGCGAAAGAAAGTCGTTGAAGTCAAATTGATTTCTGCGCATCTTGGCGGTGAGCCTGCGCGCCTCATCCTCATCAAAATTTTGTTGCACTTTTTCAACCAAACTCACCACATCGCCCATACCGAGGATGCGGCCGGCCATGCGGTCAGGGTAGAAGCGGTCGATGGCTTCCATCTTTTCACCCGAACTGATAAACTTGATCGGCTTCTCCACTACCCTGCGAATGGAAAGCGCAGCACCACCACGCGTATCGCCATCGAGTTTGGTGAGTACAACACCATCAAAATTTAATTTTTCATGGAATGCTTTCGCAGTGTTCACTGCATCTTGGCCCGTCATCGCATCCACCACAAACAACGTCTCCGATGGCTTTAATGCCTCCTTGAGTCGCGCTATTTCATCCATCATCGCCTCGTCCACCGCCAAGCGGCCGGCCGTATCCACAATCACCACACGATGGTTATTTTTCTTCGCATGCCCGATGGCGGCCATGGCAATTTTTACCACGTCTTTATTTTCAGGCTCGGCATAAACGTCAACACCTGACTGAGTTCCTAAAATCTTTAATTGGTCAATGGCCGCAGGCCGATAGATGTCGCAGGCGGTGAGCAATACGCTACGGCCTTGCCGTTTTAAATAATTGGCAAGTTTGCCGCTGAAGGTAGTTTTACCGGAACCTTGCAAACCGGCAATTAAAATCACGGCCGGGTTGCCTTCAATCCTAATATCTTCGCCTTGGCCGCCCATCAGCGAAGTCAGTTCATCGTTGGTGACTTTCGTGAGCAGTTGTCCGGGGCTGATCGCGGTGAGCACATTCATGCCCATCGCCTTGATTTTGATCTCGTCCGTTACGTCTTTGGCAACTTTATAGTTCACGTCCGCATCGATCAGCGCTTTGCGGATTTCTTTGATGGTGGAGGCCACGTTGATCTCGGTGATCCTTCCTTGGCCTTTCAGGGTTTGAAATGCCTTTTCTAATTTGAGACTTAAACTATCGAACATGAAATTGATTTACTGATTATTGTGATGATTATAATTTCTATATGGGCGACAAAGTTAAGGGGAATTTTTTAAGGATGTTGAGCCTGGTGGAAAATCTAAAAATATCCATTCAAACCGATTTCGCAAAATCAACCCATTGCTTCACACAATTCTACCAACACCCCATTGGTGTTTTTCGGGTGCATGAAAGCAATCCGTTTGTTGTCGGCACCGGCTTTGGGCTGTTCATTTAATAAAGAGAAACCTTTTGCTAAATAGGCCTGCATGCTTTTTTCGATGTTGCTCACCTCAAATGCAAGGTGATGAATCCCTTCGCCCCGTTTTTCGATGAACTTGGCAATCGGTGAATTTGCATTCGTAGCTTCAAGCAATTCAATCTTCACGCCACCCAGTTCAAAAAAAGAGGTGCGCACACCTTCGCTTGCCACTTCTTCGATTTTGTAGTGCGCTTTGCCCAGTAGTTTAGCGAAGAGTTGGTTCGATTCATTCAAATTTTTTACAGCAATGCCGATGTGCTCTAATTTTTCCATATCGTCCGATTCATTTGGTTTTCTTAATTTTGACTAAAATTCGGGAAACTTTTCAGGCTTTCCGAAAGTTTAAATTAAACGAATGCCAAAAATTAGCTTAGAAACGACCAGTGATGTGCATGTGGAGGCAGCGCGCGTGCAACAGAAGATCAAAGATTACCTTGGCCTGCGCACCAGTGATCTTATGTTCGAGTTCAGTATCCTGGAGGGCAAGGCGAAGTTGGATCTGATCACCATCAACCCGCGGCACAACCAGTCTTTTTTGTTCCACTCTGAAACCGGTGCCGACAAAGTGGATGCGCTCAAGAAAATGTTGGACTATGTGCAAAATTATAAGGAGAAAGAAAACTCCTATACCATTCAATGGACAACCAAAAGCAACAGTGAATTGCACACGTCCTACTTTAGAGCAGGAAATATCTTGGAAGCACTTGAAAAATTATACTATGCGCGTGACAGGAACACGATCACGGTTTTTAGTGTTGTATTGAATCCGATCTCTTAGAAAAAATTTAGTTAGAAGAATTAACACTTAAAGATTAAATTATGATAACCGTAACTGATAAAGCAAAAGATAGGATCACGACTCTTCTTACGGAAGAAGGCCGCGGTGTAGACCACAATATCCGCGTGTCGGTGAAAGGTGGGGGATGCTCCGGGCTGATGTACGATTTAGGTTTTGATGACAAGATCAATCCGGCCGATCAGGTCTTTGAAGACAAGGGCGTGAAAATTTTGGTGGACAAAAAAAGCCTGTTGTACTTGTTGGGCACTACCCTTGATTTCTCGGATGGATTGAACGGAAAAGGGTTTCAGTTTATTAATCCCAACGCATCGCGCACGTGTGGATGCGGTGAAAGTTTTTCGGTTTAGCTATTAATTTTTGAAAGATCCAGCTCAAAGTCATTTACAGTTTCTTCGCCTAAATTTTTTTTTGTTAATCGATTTAGATTTTCAGAATAGAGAGATCAAGAATAAATCCTTGGACAGGGCCTTCTCCAATAATCTTATTTTCGTCAATTAAAATTTTCTCCTCACGACCTGGCTTATAAATATAACTCCTGTTTTCTTTGATGTCGATTAGCCATCCTAGCTCCACGCCATTTGTAATCCAGGTTTTCATTTTATTCTTTAAATCTTCGATAGCATCGCTTTTTGATTTTACCTCAATAACGAATTCAGGACAAATAGAAGCAAACCTGTCTTTATCCGCTTCGGATAACGAAACCCATTTTTCTCTTGTAACCCAAGAGGCATCAGGAGATAATACGGAACGATCAGGAAGGGTAAAGCCCGTAGAGGAGTCAAAGGCAAATCCATTTTTTTCTTCTGCTGCCCAGTTTGCCAATTGCCGGGCAATCTCCATATTCCAAAAGCCCGATAAGGTTGTGACTGGCGACATAATATAAATTTCAAGATTGCTGTTCCGTTCAATACGCAAATCCTTATTCTCATGGCAAAACCAAAAGAACTCTTCGTCAGAGAAGCTACTGGTAACTTTTCCTTTGAGTGTAACCATTTCCATACTTTAAAAATACTAAATGCCCTCTACAACGGCAATGCACTTTAACTCAATGGCAATCGGTGTGGGCAGTGCATTCACTTCCACAGTGGTTCGGCAAGGTTGCGTTGCTTGGTTGGGGAAATAGTCGGCATAGATTTTATTGAATACGGGAAAATCACTTTTCATATTCGTGAGGTAAACCGTAATGTCAACTAAGTTTTCCCATTTCGAGCCAGATGCTTCCAAAATAAATTTGACATTTTGAAAAACTGCATGGCATTGTTCTTCGATGTTGTAGTTCACAATATTTTTGTTCTCATCGAGCGTAACTCCGGGAATTTCCTTCGTTCCCTTTTTCCGTGGGCCAACTCCGGAGAGAAAAAGGAGGCCGCCAATTTTACGTGCATGCGGGTAAGGGCCAACGGGATCGGGGGCTTTGTTGGATGAGATAATAGAATCGTTCATATCGTTCTCATTCAATTCCAAAAACCAAACTTCCCCAAAAGCTTTGCCAGTCGGCACCCGTTTTTTCTGAATCAATCATTTTTACCGTGCTCACCATCCAAGACCCTTTGCTGCTGATGGGAAATTTTATCATGCCGTCATTTTCTGTGTAATTATTTTGCTGGAAAGCGGTGTTGCCAATCCTGTTCCACAATTTCACTAATTGATGAGGGGCAGGCTGACCATTGAACAACACCAAGCATTGCAAATAATCGCCCGATTTTAATAAGTAGGGATTTTGCTTCGGAATGATTTCCATCCGTGCACCTGTTTTTTTCTTGAAGGTATCGTCTGTTTTGTTGCCCGTTTGAATTAATAATTTTGCGTAACGTGAATAAAATTCTTTTGACGGTTTATCAAGAGTATTGGTTTTGGTGCGAATCTCAGCTATATTTTCAAGGCCTTCTTCTTTCAAGTATTCATTAAACTTCTCTGCATCCAATTCGATATAAGCTTGGTCGCTTTGCATGGACAAAAGATAAGTGCCTTCTTCAGAGAATTTATATTTCAGTTTTTCTTTGCCCTCTGGTTTTAGTTGCGATTTTAATTCTATTGTTTTAGTTAAGTGCGATATATCCAGCTTGTCAATTTTGTGCTTTTTCAAATCCCACGGCTCGCCATCAAAATTTTCACCCGCCATAAAATCAACGCTCATCTCTTCACCAACGGTATAACGAAATTTTTTCGGCTGTAGCCAAAACTCGTGAGACTGCACGAACTGCGCTAAAAGAAAAATTAACATGAACACAATTATTTTCTTTTTCATATTTCTACTTGTTCATTGATTCATTAACGCTTCGATTTCTTCCGGTTCGATCGGAATATTTTTCATTAGGTCGATATTTTCCTTTTCTCCGATCCACACATTGTTTTCCAACCGAACGCCAAAACCTTCCTCCTTAATGTAAATGCCAGGCTCGATTGTCCACACACTTCTCACTTGAACGCTGTCGTGCATATTGCCAAGGTCATGCACATCCAACCCGAGCATGTGCGATGTGCCGTGATAGAAATATTTTTTCAAGGCCGGATTTTCAAGGTCTTGATTTTTAATATCCTTTTCGGTGATCAATCTCAGTTTGAGAAGTTCATCTTCCATTATTTTTTCTATTTCTTTTTGATAATCGAAATAAATTATGTTTGGCCGCAGCAGTCTCATAGCTTCCCGCAGCACACGCAGCACGGCATGGTAAACCTCTTTTTGACGCGAAGTGAATTTTCCATTTACAGGGATAGTTCGTGTGAGGTCCGAATTGTAGTTGGCGTACTCCGCAGCCACATCCAACAAAACCAAATCACCGGCATGGCAGGGCAAACTATTTTCGATATAATGTAATACAATATTATTTTTACCAGAAGCAATGATGGGGGTGTACGCAAACCCTTTAGACCCATTACGGATAAATTCGTGAACATACTCCGCTTCGATCTCATACTCCGTTACGCCAGGCTTCATAAATTTAAGTACCCTTCGAAACCCCTTTTCGGTGATGTTGCACGCCTGTTGTATTAATTCGATTTCTTGTTTTTGTTTTACGCATCGCAGTTTCGCCATGATCGGAGCAACGCGCTGATACGTGTGCAACGGGTACTTCGCCTGGCATGATTTGACAAAGCGCGCATCGCGGGTTTGCACTGTCACTTCCGACCGGTAATGTTCATTAGTATTTAAGTAAACCAACTCTACTCCGCCCATCACCATCAAGTGATGAAACAGGCCATCAAACTCTGGCAGCCATACCACCGTTTCAATGCCTGAAATTGCTTTGGCTTCGTCTTTGGTTAATTTATGACCGTGCCATTTTTCAAGGTGCTCGTTAGGCTGGCGTAAAAATAAGATCTCCCGTTTTTTTTCTTCGCGAAAGCCCGGGCAAATCACAAGGATGCTTTCTTCCTGTTCAATTCCGGTGAGGTAAAATAGGTCATTGTTTTGCCGGAAAGGCATGGTGCCATCAGCATTGGTGGGCATCACATCGTTGGAATTAAAAACGGCAAGCGAACCCGGCTTCAGTTCGCTCACCAGTCGTTTGCGGTTGTGGATAAAAAGTTCTTTGTCGATGGGGGTGTACCGCATAATAAAATTTTATAATTTCAAGCATCGCAAGTTAAACAAAACCTACATGAAGAAAACAGAATTTGGAATCCGGAATTTAGAATTTAAAATGGTGATTCTACTGCTATTGATGGCACGTTTTTCTTTCGGTCAATATAAACCTAGTCCCGACAATTTGAAAAACCGCGAGTGGTTTCAGGATGCCAAGTTTGGTCTTTTTATTCACTGGGGGGTTTACAGCGTGCTGGGCGATGGAGAGTGGGTGATGAACAACGAGAAAATCCCTATTCAACTTTATGAGAAGCTGCCTGCTTTTTTTAATCCCGTTGAATTTGATCCCGCCACTTGGGTGAAGATGGCGAAAGATGCCGGCATGAAATACATCACCATCACCAGCAAACACCACGATGGCTTTGCAATGTTCGATTCCAAAGTTTCGGATTATACAATCGTGAAGCGAACGCCTTACGGAAAAGATGTGTTGAAAATGCTGGCCGATGAATGCCACAAGCAAGGGATCAAACTATTTTTTTATCACTCGCAGCTCGATTGGCATCATCCCGATTATTTTCCTCGCGGTAATACCGGGGGTGATTGGACGGGCCGGGAAGAAAAAGGCGACATGAACAACTACCTGGATTATATGGATGCGCAGCTCAGTGAATTGCTTACTAATTACGGAAACGTAGCCGGCATTTGGTTTGATGGCATGTGGGATAAAAAGGATGCGGACTGGCGCTTGAACAAAACCTATTCGTTAATTCACCAATTGAAGCCCGGTGCTTTGGTGGGAAGCAATCATCACCGTGCTCCTTACGAAGGAGAAGACTTTCAGATGTTTGAAAAAGATTTGCCCGGCCACAATACCACCGGCTTTGCACCCGAACAAAAAGTGGGCGGCCTGCCCAAAGAAACCTGTGAGACGATCAACAACAGTTGGGGTTTTAATTTGCGCGATGCGAGCAATAAAAGCCGGAAAGAGTTGATCCAATACCTGGTGAAGGCCGCAGGCTATGGGGCTAACTTTTTATTGAATATCGGGCCGATGCCAAATGGGAAAATCCAACCCGAGCATATTGAATTGCTCAAACAAATGGGCGAGTGGACAAGGCAATATGGAGAAACGATTTATGGCACCCGCGGTGGGCCACTGAGCGCACGTGCGTGGGGTGTGATGACCCAGAAAGGAGATAAAATTTATGTGCACATCCTCCACTGGCAAGATGAAACGCTCACCTTGCCAAAGCTTGGTAAAAAGGTAGTGAACGCTAAACTTTTTATTGACAATACCCCCGTAAAATTTTTAGAAAATGATTTTGGCCTGAGCCTGCACATCCCCAAAGCAAAAATGGATGCGGTGGATACGGTGGTGGAACTGGAGGTAAGGTAAGATATTTATTTTTTCGGCTCTAACAAAACTTTCCTCGGCTGCTCCTCCGTAAAATAAAGTTCGTTGAACAATAGTTTGAATGTGCCTTGTGCCTGCGCCCGAAACGTGATCTCTGGCCCAAACGCATAGAGCTTTCCATTGCCCACGGGAGCTTCAAAGGCAACCACTCCGCCTTTCAAATACGATTGGCCCCACGCCCATCCGCTGCGCAGTGGATTTTCATCCGTAAACCAGGCGAGCGGTTTTACTCTACCTTTCACAATGGCTTCTGGGGATAAATTGAACACGGGACTATTTTCAAAATAAACATCGGCTTTGCCGGCCATGCCCCAGGTTGCTCGTTGGGTCGAGTCGAGATGGACGCGGAGGATGCTGCCAGGCACATAATATTTATCGTTGGGCAAATTGCGCTCCTGGCCGTTTACAATTTCCGTCAACGCATTTTTTATGGGCAAGCCGAGGTGATACGCCAGGTTGGTGCTTGTGCCAATAGTTACAATCTTACCGCCTGCCTCCAGGAATTTTTTCAATTCAGGAATGGATTTCTCTTTCGTGATTTTCCCCATTGTGCCCTGGTACTCGGCAGGGATATCTTCAGGCTTGGGTTCTTTTCGGTTGGCCTCCCACTCATTGACTTCTTCTTTTCCAACCGCGGGGATACCTCGTGTCGCAAAAATAATGACATCATACTTATCGCGAAGATTACCCGCATCAATTGTTTTCGGATAAATGATGTCTGCATTGAAATGGTATTGTTCCATCAGCCAACGTACCCAGCCGGCCGGCATGGAACCTCCGTAAGGATTCCATAACGCAATTCTTTGCGTGGAAACTTTGGCCAATCCGTTCGTTGGTTTTTTTGAAACACCAGAAATTTTTAAGCCAAGGCCTGTTGCGTCTTTCTCCAAAATACTTTTTGCTTTAGCCGTAAGGGGAACATAAAAAGTGCCCGCTCCACGCGCACCATTTTTATCGGAGAACCCATCGGCAAGACGATACACGCTCACTCCTTCTTTCAAGAGATCATTTACCGCTACGAATGAATTATTGGCCTTGGCATTTAAAAGATAGCCTGCGGTAGTGCTGGCATCCAAGCTGCCTTTGGGGTTTTGCAATTCGCCATAGTTGATTTGCTCATAGGGGCCGTCAAATGTTTCCAGAATACGATCAAAAGTTACACCCATCTGATAGGCCAGGGTCCAGCCAGCTGCATCATAAGGACGAACGGGTGGGCCACCAGGATACTGGAAATCATTCGGATGGTCTTGTGGCTCAAACATATCGATCACGTGTGGACGGAAGGCCTGATTAGTTTTTACAATGTAAGATCCGACCGGATATTTTTTCTTGCCTACGGTGAAATCGGACTTTGCAATCTCTACGCGGATTCCGGTTTTGATCAACGCGTTAATAAATTTTACAGCGGTGGGGAAATCAGCCTGATCGGAAGGGATAATATAACCACGCGGATCGCGCTTGTCGGCCACTTTAAAAAGACTATCGTAATATTTAATAGGGATGCCGTACCCACCCATGATGCTTGATTGGTAGGTTGTCTCTGGCTTCTTATCAGAGTCTGGCTTTTTCGGCTTGTTTTTATAGGCCGTGGTGATTGCCTCAATGCGACTTGGGTAAGGAGTCCAATAGTCACCGTTTCCTTTTTCAATAGAATTTTTGCCCATGCGATAAATGTTGTACAGCAAATGATCACTGTTGCGGGCTGCATAATCCAACACCGCATAATTGAGCGAGAGTGAATAGTCAATGGATTGTTTGTAATGCCACTTCTGTGGAGTGACCGGATTGGGTGTGTTGTTGTTGGGAATGAGTCGCGAAGGAACCAGGGGGATTTCGGCTGGAGTGGGGCTCCCCACAATTTCTGTCAAGAGGCCAATCATGTTGTGAAAGTGTGTGGTGGTGCGCAAGCCACCATTGTACCAGGTCGAGAAAACAGAGCCACCCAACCTCGTGTAGCCGGGTTTGTTTTCGGTATTTAAGCGGCTGATCATAGCGGCTCCCAGCGCATCAATACCCGTGATCATGCCGGGCTCAAAAACGTAGTTGAACGGATCACGATAAGGAGGGCCGGCCAGCACCGAGCCACCGGGCCCGCTTTGATGGTGATTGTACATGATCTGTGGAATCCATTCAACAAATAATTGCCTGCCCATGTTTTGTGTCTCCTTCATGTTCATAATAAAAAAGTCGCGGTTGTTATCGTGTCCGATATATTTTTGATAGAGCCGTGGTAAGTGATCCAGGGATCTTTTCTCAGGAACAGGGTTACGCATGTACCAATTGGATACCAGCTCTTGCCCATCCGGGTTGGCGTGGGTAAGCAGGATCACCACCTTGTCTAATATTCTCCGTGTTTCCGGATCGGTTCGGGTGATCAGTTCATAGGCAGTTTCAATCAATTGACTGGCCCCCACTGTTTCTGTTGCATGAAGTCCACCGTCAATCCACACCACGGCTTTTCCTTCGGCTGCCATTGCTTTAGCTTGTTCTTCGTTCACGCCCTCCGCGCGGGCGAGTTGGGTGGATATTTCCCTGTAGCGATCTAACTTTTTATGGTTTTCAGGCGAGGTAACAATGAGCATCAATTGATGCCTTCCTTCTTCGGTAAGACCCATCTCCACCAACTTTACGCGATCAGAAGTTGCAAGCTTTCTGAAATACGCTTCTGTCTGCGTGTAGGTAGCAAGTTGATAATCGTCTCCGATGGCAAACCCGAAATGGTCTTTAGGTGTTGGCAACGTTTGTGTTTGCGCTATTGCGAACTGGCAAAAGGCAACGAAAGCGATAAGATAAAAAATGCGGTTCATAAATTACGGTTAGGAAACGCAAGGAGAAATTTAAAAAATTAGGGAAAAAGAAGTATTTGATGAATGGGTATGAGTGGATATAAAGAGCGGGTTGGGGTCGAAAAAAAATACAATCGGCAATCTGAATCTTGATTCAATGTTGTTTCCTTAAGTCCTTTTCTGATGACCTCACCTCGTTCCTCTACAAGAGAGGATGTCAGCGGAGCTTAAGGAAACGATACTGAATCTTGATTTGTAAACACTTACGAGTAGATCTGCTCCATCTGCTCCATCACTTTTTCGCTGGAGATGTATTCATCGTAGGTCATCAGCTTATCCAAAAATCCATTGGGTCCGATTTCGATGATGCGGTTGGCCACTGTTTGCGTGAACTCGTGATCGTGCGAAGTGAACATCACCGTGCCGGGAAAATCCTTTAGTGCATTGTTAAAGGCTTGAATCGATTCGAGATCAAGATGATTGGTTGGTTCATCCAAAATTAGAAAGTTGGCTCCTGCCAGCATCATGCGCGACACCATGCAGCGCACTTTTTCTCCTCCCGACAGCACACTACATTTTTTAAAAACTTCCTCACCTGAGAAAAGCATTTTGCCAAGGAAGCCACGAACATAAACTTCATCTTTCTCTTCCGTGAATTGACGCAACCAATCAACGAGGTTATCGTCCGACTTAAAATACCTTTCGTTTTCGTTGGGCAGGTAGGCCGATGTGATAGTTTGCCCGAACTTGAATTCGCCCGAATCAAGTTTTAATTCACCGGCTAAGATTTGAAACAAGGAGGTGATGGCCAAACTATCTTTGCTCAATACGGCAATCTTATCGCCTTTGTTCACAAAGAAGTCGAGGTTTCTGAACAGTTGATTTTCACCCAACGCCATGCTCAGATTTTCTACGTGAAGAATCTGATCGCCCGCTGTTCTTTTTTGTGTGAAGATGATGGCCGGATATTTTCTTGAAGAGGGTTGAATATCATCAAGCGTAATTTTATCTAAAAGCTTTCTGCGGCTTGTTGCTTGCCGGGATTTGGAAACGTTGGCGCTGAAGCGCAAAATAAATTCCGTGAGTTCTTTTCGTTTTTCTTCCGCCTTCTTGTTGGCCGAGGCACGTTGGCTCAATGCGAGCTGGCTTGACTCATACCAGAACGAATAATTTCCGGTGTATAATTTTATTGCTTTAAAATCTATATCAACAACGTGCGTGCAGACGGTATCCAAAAAGTGACGGTCGTGGGAAACCACAATCACCGTGTTCTTAAATTCCAACAGAAAATCTTCAAGCCAGGTGATGGTGTGAATATCCAAGTCATTGGTCGGTTCATCGAGGATCAACAGATCGGGGTTTCCAAAAATAGCCTGCGCGAGAAGGACTCTCACTTTTTGATTTCCGCTCAGTTCGCGGGTGTGCAAATAATGCAAATCTTCCGTGATGCCGAGGTTGCTGAGCAGTGCAGCGGCATCGGAGGTAGCATTCCATCCGTTCATTTCACTAAAGTCGTGCTCCAGTTCAGAGGCGCGGATCCCATCCGCTTCCGAAAAATCGGGCTTGGCATAGATGGCATCTTTCTCCTGCATGATCTTCCACAGCTTGGCATGGCCCATCATCACCGTATCCAACACGGGCACTTCATCAAATTCAAAGTGGTTTTGGCGCAGCACCGCCATCCGCTTGCCTGGCTCCAGCACCACCTGCCCGGCTGTCGGGTCGATGTCCCCGGCCAAAATTTTTAAAAAGGTAGATTTGCCAGCCCCATTGGCACCGATCACACCGTAACAGTTGCCATTGGCAAACTTAAGGTTTACCTGATCGAAGAGCACGCGCTTTCCAAACTGGAGAGAGAGGTTATTAACAGCAATCATAGTTACAAAAAATGAGCGGCAAAGGTACAGAAATTAATGAAGGCGATTAATACCTTTTCAAAGAGCAATGTCGTTATTTTGAAGCCAGCGCGTAAAGCAAGGTTTTTAGAAATGCCATTAAAATTAAAATCAAGCAGACCTATCAATTGCGCCATTCAACTAATCTTTTCCAATGAAACTGTCCATGCCATTCGTGTTCCTTGTTTTATTTTTTACGAAAACGCAGGCTCAACATCATGAGGTGGCCGCCAACCCTATCGATTCTAATCACTATAAGCTAAATGTTTTGGTGCGTGGACTGGTGCCGCATAAAAACTATATGCTGTATTTCGAGCTGCTGAACTCATCGCGCAAAGCGTTACGGCAAAAGAAAGTTTTGGCCGACAAACCTGAGCTAACCGTTTCATTTGAAAACTTGCCCAAAGGCAAGTATGCGGTTCGATTTTTTCAGGATGAAAACGTAAACGGCAAGCTCGACACCAACATTTTTGGAATGCCCACGGAAGCCTGGGGGTATTCCAACGATGCACGGGGCTTGATGTCGGCCCCCAAAATGGAAGACGCACTTTTTGATCTCACTTCCTCGAAAACTATTGTCATCAATAAATAAGGATCAAAATTATTCTCCGCATCGTTACCTTTGGCTTACCATGTATCACGCACTCATCCGCCCGTTTCTTTTTCTTTTCGACCCTGAAAAAATCCATCACTTCACCTTTTCGTTTCTGAGATTTTTTGGATCATTCCCTTTTGCAAAAAAGGTGTTGCATTCCTTTTACACCTATGACAACCCCTACCTTGAGCGCGAACTTTTCGGAATCAAATTTAAAAACCCGGTTGGGCTTGCCGCAGGGTTTGACAAAGAGGCCCAACTGATTGATGAATTAGCTTGTTTTGGCTTTGGATTTATTGAAATCGGAACACTCACCCCCCAACCTCAGCCTGGCAATGACAAGCCACGACTGTTTCGGCTGCCTGAAGATCAGGCATTGATCAACCGTATGGGTTTCAATAATGAAGGTGTGCTGGCTGCAGCAGCGCGATTGGAGAAAAGGAAATCGAACCAGCCTGCCGGTAGGCAGAAGTTAATTGTTGGGGGCAACATTGGTAAAAATAAGATCACGCCAAACGATAAAGCCGTTGATGATTATAATTATTGTTTCGAAGCACTTTATCCATTCGTGGATTATTTTGTTGTGAATGTGAGTTCGCCCAATACGCCCGGTTTGCGAGAACTGCAGGAGAAAGAACCGCTCATGAATTTGATGCAACATGTAAAAGCCCTTAGTGCAGCAAAAGAAAAACAAAAACCCGTGCTGCTGAAGATCGCCCCGGATTTGACTACTTCTCAATTGGATGACGTTATCGAAATACTACTTTCTACAAATACGGATGGCGTAATTGCCACGAACACCACCATCACGCGCGATGGACTTATCACTTCGCAACAAAAAATTTCCGAAATGGGCAATGGCGGTTTAAGCGGAAGGCCATTGGCGAAAAAATCTACGGAAGTCATTTCCTATCTGCGGTCGAAGCTCGGAAAAAATTATCCGATCATCGGGGTTGGGGGGATAATGTCTGCGCAAGAGGCGATCGAAAAGCTACATGCCGGTGCGGATTTGATCCAGGTTTATACGGGCTTTATTTACGAAGGGCCGGGGTTTGTGAAGAGGATTTGCAAGGAATTAATCCGTCTTAACTAATCGTTAATAGTTGACCCTCTTCGATTGCTAAAATTCTTTTGCCCGGGTGAAACAGGGTTTATGGATACACAAAAGACTGGGTGTCATTTATTCAAAATCACTATTGTCCGACTAAAGTAATTGTAAAGGGTGGAGTTTAAGCCACCCTTTTTTATGTCATTTTTGTAGTGCAAACAAACATCAATGACATGGATAAAGGTAACTTTTGTGGGACAGCCGATACTGGCTCAGATCATTTCCTGCATACCGAAGAACGAGGTGGAATTGATAGCCAAAGCGCACCAATCAAATCGGTATTACAAGAAGCTCCCGCTCCAAACACATTTGACCGCCCTGCTGTATGGGGTATTGTCGTGCTGTAATGGTTTGCGAGAAATCTGCGAAGGGATGCTGGTCTGTGAAGGAAAACTCAATCATCTGGGACTTCAAAAAGCACCGGCAATGAAGCACCTTGTCAGATGCGAACAATAATCTGAGTAAAGTAAAAAGGCGGAGGTATTTTCTATATGCTGATCGTTTTTTTTATGATGTCAATTCCAACCTGGCGGAGCAACTCCGGTAACATAGTAATTTTCTTGGCTCGATCGGCATGCGCTATCTAACGTGATGGGGATTTGCGTAACCAGGTTAGGAGGAATACCCACATTGTCGCGTTTTACAATGAAGGGCTTTATAACTAAACTGGAAGCACCAAAAAAGCCCAAGGCTTGATCTTTGGGGTTGGTTACGTTGATGATATTTCCCGGTACGGTGGCCGGTGGTTTATCAAATATTCCCCCGGTATTGCTCACCTGCTCGTTTAACGTAGTCCAAAATTTA
>JAYVMP010000164.1:0-2726 GCA_043758895.1 Bacteroidota bacterium | reverse complement strand
GGCACGGTGGAAGTGACAAGTGAGTTAAATATCGGATCAACTTTTACCGTGCGGTTTAAAGAGCCAACCACCATAGAGGGACAAGTGATTTTTGAAAGCGACTATGGTTCGGTATTTTATAATGCACGCACCAATTGTGTAGGCATTATCTGGAGGAGGCAAGTGACTACGGAAGAATACCGATTGCTATTTAGTAAGTCAGTTGATATGGTAAGGCTATACCACACCCCATTTTGGCTGTCAGATTTAACCAAACAAGGTACGATTCCAGCTGAAGACCAACTTTGGATGGTAACCCAAATCCTTCCGGAAGCCGTGAAACAAGGACTTCGAAAAATAGCCAATGTGTATAATGAAGTACAGCATAACCAAGATTACTTAAACCGCATTGAGAAGGCTTGCGCAAAACTTGGAGCAGAAATAAAATTTTTTACCGAACGTAGCGAAGCCGAAGAATGGATCGATCGTTCGGGCAGCTCCACTTAATCCACCTTGACGATGCAAGAACTTATTGACCTCGATAAAAGACTGTTTCTGTTTCTCAATGGGATCCATTCTCCGTATTTGGATCCCCTCATGTTTTACGCGACCAAGACTTTTTTTTGGTTGCCTCTTTATTTGCTTTTGACCTTTTTGATTTTCAAAAAATACAAACAAGAAGCCTGGTTTATCCTTATCGGAGCAACTATTGTTATCGTATTGACGGATCAGATCACCAGCACCTTTATGAAGCCTTATTTTGCCCGGCTCCGGCCATCGCAAGACCCAAGCCTGGCCGTCTTTGTACACTTGGTAAATGGCTACAAGGGAGGGCTGTATGGGTTTGCCTCCAGTCATGCAGCCAATACTTTTGGCATAGCTATTTTTACCTGGCTTGTACTGAAATCCTTTTATCCCAGGGTTGGATGGATTTTTGTTTGGGCCAACTTTATGACTTACACGCGCATCTACCTGGGCGTACACTTTCCAGGCGATATTTTTATAGGGGCAATAATTGGCTTGGCGAGTGGATGGATTGGATTTAAACTTTCGCAATGGATGATAGCGAGGTATAGAAAAAGCTGATTGATTACTTAATGCCAATTTTCTCTTCAATCTCTTTCGCCCATAGGCCATACATTTTTGCAGAAGGATGCAAGCCATCTGATGCAACCAAATCAGTATCTGCTAACCCTTGGCGGGAAATAGCGGTGATGTTCACATACCTTACTTGGTATTGATCTGAAATTTTTTTATTCACTTCGTTGAACCGATCAATGGCTTCGGAAATTTTTTCTTTGTTCTTCAACCCAAACGGGGTAAACCCATAATCCGGAATGGAGACAACAAACACGTTTTCCTTTTTGCCTTTGGCCAATTGGATGGCGGTTTTTAAAAGCTCTTCAAATTCAAGGGCATATTGATTGATGGATTTGCCTTGATATTGGTTGTTCACTCCGATCAACAACGAAACCAGGTCATACTCTTCTTTCAGTTGGGCGATGCGGATGGCGTTGATCAGGTTATCGGTGCGCCAACCTGTGGTGGCAATTATTGTTGTATTTGTTTCCTTGCCAATCCGTTTGGACAATACCGAGTCCAATTGGTTTGGCCAGCGGTCTCTTTCGGCAACGCTTTCGCCAATGGTGTAGGAATCGCCCAGGGCCAGGTAGTTGACTGTTCGGGTATCCTGAGCGTGGGCGTTCAAAACTATTGAAATTACAAACCCGGCTACTAATGCAGCCGAATTACATTTTTGAAAATACAAGTGTGATTATGTTGGTGACGGAATTGGAGTCGATATAGGAATAGGAAAGTGTTAAACTCATTGCCGTCAATTGTGATACGGTCAACGACTGTCCATCTAATATCATAAAGCCTAAAAAGGGTTCTGCGGGTAATTGAACCTGTGCCGCAGTGATATTTACATTACCATCGATCAATAAAGTCTTTCCATCATCAGTGAAAGCCCAGCTTCCCTTTTCTACCGTGGCGGGGTCGCCCGGGGTACATGAAGTTGCCCCTTCGGTCTGCTGGTAGCTCTGAGTGGTATATGAAAATTGGAAAATATTATCAGCCTCACAGCCGGGGATGCCCGATGTCGAAGAGGTAGCGGGCACAACAGTCCGAGTAGTCCCATTGGCAGCCTGCGAGATCGAGGCAATTTTCCATGAAATGCTAGCCCCCTTCGCTCCGGCCAAAAGAATGGAATTGGTTGCTCCGGCAGTGGGTGGGGTTGTCTCTTTCTTTGTGCACGAAGCAATGATGAGCATAGCAACAACAACCAACCCACTTTTTTGTATTGTTTTCATATATTTTTATTTGGAGTAAGATGTAAAATTAAATGAATCGGTTAAAGGCCAAACCTATTTTAGTTGTTAGTTTTGCGAATCTTTCAGGAGAGGTGCCAGAGTGGCCGAATGGGACAGTCTCGAAAACTGTTGTGCGGGCAACTGCACCGTGGGTTCGAATCCCACCCTCTCCGCACCCCCAGACAAAACAAGTGGCTCAACTTGCCCACCATTATTTTCATCCTTACAACTCCTTGATTCATTTAAGATTAGCGCGACACATTCGTTGACTCTTGGGGTTCGAAATTGACGAGTTGCACTATTGATCGAAACACAGTCAGGAAAGATCACTTTTTGGTATCCACCCGACCAAGTGGGGCGCATTATTTTTTGATGGGCAGCAAATCTTCAATATTATTCACGGTGCGGTTGGGCAGTTGCTCCAGCACGTGGGTG
>JAYVMP010000163.1:0-16771 GCA_043758895.1 Bacteroidota bacterium | reverse complement strand
GTTCAATGAAAGCCCTAAAAACCAACTGCCGATCATCAAACTGTATGATTTTTATTTCATATTTCATTCCATCGTCAACTATCAACTTACATGTCTTGCGTTTCTCTTCATTCATTATTACGATTTTTCCGAAATAGTCCCCATAAGGAGTGTCAATGATAGAATAACTATAGGTAATAGTGCTAATAGTGGTTTCAGTTTGGGCACTTAAGGTAATTGAAGTTAAGATAAGAATCAAAAATATGCTATTCTTCACTATCGTGTCTTTATCTCTTTCATCCACTCCGTTTAGTTGGTTTAACATCTTTAGGAAGTCACCGACTGAAGCCAACGAGGCTACTTCACGAGTTTCTTATACTTAATCCGGTGCGGCTGGTCTTCGCCCAATCGTTTCTTTTTATTTTCTTCGTATTCACTGAAGCCGCCTTCAAACCAATACGCTTGCGAGTCGCCTTCAAAAGCAAGAATGTGTGTACAAACACGATCTAAAAACCAGCGGTCGTGAGAGATGATGACGGCACAGCCACCAAAATTTTCTAGTGCTTCTTCCAATGCACGCAACGTATTCACATCAAGATCATTGGTGGGTTCATCCAGCAACAATAAATTTCCACCTTGCTTCAATGCGATGGCGAGGTGAGCCCGGTTGCGCATCCCACCGGAGAGTTCTTTTACTTTTTTCTGTTGGTCGGTGCCGCTGAAATTAAATTTGCTCACATAAGCCCGCGAGTTGATTTCTTTACCACCGATCATCATCAAATCATTGCCACCCGTGATCGCTTGGTAAACCGTGTCTTCCGGTTTCAAGTCATCATGCTCTTGATCCACGTAAGCAATCTTTACTGTTTCGCCAACGGAGAACGTTCCAGCATTAGGCTGTTCTTTGCCGGTGATCATTTTGAAGAGCGTGGTTTTTCCTGCACCGTTCGGGCCAATGATTCCGATTATTCCAGCAGGCGGAAGGGAGAAGGTTAAATTCTCGTAAAGCAGTTTGTCGCCATAACTTTTAGCTACCCCATTCGCTTCAATCACTTTGTTGCCCAGACGTGGACCAGGTGGAATGTACAATTCTAATTTTTCTTCCTTCTCACGACCTTCCGCACCGATCAATTTTTCATACGCATTCAATCGGGCCTTGCCTTTTGCTTGCCGGCCCTTGGGGTTCATGCGCACCCACTCCAACTCGCGCTCCAATGCCTTTTGTCGTTTGCTTTCGGTTTTTTCTTCCTGCATCAGCCGTTTTTGCTTTTGCTCCAGCCAACTGGAGTAATTTCCTTTCCAGGGAATGCCTTCGCCACGGTCGAGTTCCAAAATCCATCCGGCTACATTATCTAAGAAATAACGGTCGTGCGTTACTGCGATGATGGTGCCTTTATATTGACGCAAATGTTCTTCTAACCACAATACCGATTCAGCATCAAGGTGGTTAGTCGGTTCATCCAACAGTAAGACATCGGGTTCTTGTAATAACAATCGGCATAGGGCTACTCTTCGTTTTTCGCCACCCGACAGGTGCTCTACCTTTGCATCACCGGGCGGAGTACGCAGCGCATCCATCGCGCGTTCCAGTTTGTGATCCAATTCCCATGCACCGATGGCGTCTAATTTTTCTTGCACCTCGCCTTGACGGGCAATGAGCTTGTCCATTTTGTCGGGGTTCTCCAGAATTTCGGGGTCAGCAAATTTTTCGTTGATCGCTTCAAATTCTTTGAGCAAGGCAACGGTATCTTTCACACCTTCCTCAACAATTTCTTTTACCGTTTTTGTTTTGTCCAACTGCGGCTCTTGCTCCAGCAAACCCACCGTGAAGCTCAGGTCAGAAACCACCTCACCTTGAAATTCTTTATCGATGCCCGCAATAATGCGCAGCAAAGACGACTTGCCCGAACCATTTAGACCGAGCACGCCAATTTTGGCGCCATAAAAAAAGGAGAGGTAAATGTTTTTTAAAACCTGTTTTTGGGGCGGGTAAATCTTGTTTACGCCCGTCATCGAGAAAATTATTTTTTCGTCAGCCATGGAATTTTTTGGAAATCGTTTGAGCTGGCAAATATTGCTTTTTTAATGCAATTGTCCACAAAATTAGATAGGCATCAGCACGGTAATTTCAGGTTACTTCATAAATAGAAGTAATTCGATAAAAGAGTAATAAAAATAAAGCCCGGTTTTTTCGGGTTTTATTTTAGACTTCCGTAAACGGACAATTTTGTCCAACCTCGAACGCTTTCGTTTCAGTATTCTTTATTTTTTACGAAAATTGAAAGTAATTTTCAGGCACAACTATTGTAAACCAAAAGCTATGGAAACACAAAAAGTAAAAACCTGCTTTACCATTACTTTCACAAATGAGCAATACCTTCATGCTCGGGCTTACGTAGAAGATATGAAGAAACATCCGCAGCGCATATTCTGGCAAGGCAAGCGGACCAAAACAGATGATGAACTAGTGATCGAGCAAATCGCCCACCGTATTCTCTCCGGGTTTTATAACGATGATCCATTCAATGCCGGCAGGCACATCATGCGCATGGACAGCATGGTTACGGCTTAGATCCGTTCTAACACTTTTTCAATTAAGGACTCCATAATTTTATTGGGATCTTTTGCGAATTTATTTTTTATCCGGTTAGCCAGGATGGCATTCACACTTAATGCCTCATGCCCAAGTAGGCGGGCCATGGCATAATAGCCTGCTGTTTCCATCTCAAAATTAGTTAGCCAAAAATCTCCCTTATGGTAATAATTCAAATCGTCCATAAGGTTCGGAAAGCGAACGGGCGCACGAAGTGTACGGCCCTGTGGTGCATAAAAGCCCGGAGAAGTTACCGTATTGCCAGCGCGCATGTCAAACCCAATTTGTTTCAGCAAGGATTCCGAACCTTTCACCACATAAGGCATGAAAGGCAAGCCGGTTTTTTTTTGAATGTCATGAGCTAAACCTGCCTCCTCATCGTTCATTGGCAAATCATAAAAATTCATAAGATTATCTAAGCCAACAGCATATTCAGAAGCCAAAAATGAGCCCACGGCAATATCTTCTTGCAATGCACCCGAAGTGCCGATACGAATTACGCGAAGTTTTTTCTTTCTGGTTTTTGGTTCGCGGGTTTTCAAATCAATATTGACCAAGGCATCCAGTTCTGAAAAAAATATTTCCACATTATCTGTGCCAATGCCTGTGCTAATGACGGTGATTTTCTTTCCCTTAAATTTTCCTACATGCGTGATGAATTCCCGCTTGTTCATCTCAAACTCCACCTCATCAAAAAACTGGCTCACTTGATATACACGGCTCGGGTCACCTACGGCTATAATGGTATCGCTGATATGTTTGGGCAATAAATTAAGATGATAGACACTTCCATCAGGGTTAAGCAGGAGATCGGTTTCAGAAATTTTTGCCATACTACTTCACTGGTTTAATTCGCTCAGTTACTTTAGTAGCACAAAGCTCCGCAGTACGCTGTGAGTTAATTTCTACAATTTATTCATGATCGCATTAAAATTCAAATGCTCCCACGTATTTTCTATATCATCCGTTTGCATTACTTCATCCATAACTCTTTTTTGCTTTTGCCCAATCATCAACGCATCCGAATAACGAATATCATCGCGAAAGGTGACCATTGTATAAAGCGGAATCCATTTCTCTGGGAACAACTGATTTAATCTTGCTTCAATTTTTTTTCTTAAAAGAAATTTTGCGTCAGCAACCAAGTCACGCATCTCGGTGAAATTATCCAATGCAAGTTGAGCAATAGCATCGGTATCGGGTTTTCTTAGTTTTTGAAATTCTTGGAATACACTTTTCCAATCATCCGTTCGGTCAAGGAGCTGATTCAAAACCCGGCAATCCTCAAAGCCCGCGTTCATGCCTTGTCCATAAAACGGAACAATCGCGTGAGCTGCATCACCAATAAGTAATGTATTACTTTTCGACCAGGGAAAACACTTAACGGTAACGAGTGACGAAGCAGGGCTGTTCCTAAAATCTTTAACAGGACTTGCCATCAGGGCAAAAGCATCCGGAAATGTTTCTTTAAGAAATTTTTCAATATCACTTTCCGTCTCTATCGAATGGAATGATTGCTGCCCCTCGAACGGGAAAAATAATGTACACGTAAAACTCCCGTCAGGATTGGGCAACGCAATGAGCATAAAACTTTCGCGTGGCCAAATGTGCAACGAATTTTTCTCCAACAGAAAATTTCCCGAAGCACCGGCAGGGATATGCAATTCTTTATAACCATGCGCGATGTAATCTTGAGAATAATCAAAACGATCTGTGATTTGCATCGCGCTTCGTACAGCTGAGAAGGCTCCATCTGCTCCTATTATAGAATCAAATTTTTCTTTTCGAGTTATAAATTTTGAATTACCAATCGTCAATTGAGTTTCCTCAAAATCAACTTTTGTTATTCTCCTCTCAAAAAATAAATTCACGCCAAGTGCTTGTGCTTTGTTCATCAACAGAATATTCAGCTTGCTCCGCGAGATCGAGTTGATGAATTGTCCTTCCTGGCCGTAAGGTTGAAACGTTAATTGATTTTTTCTGTCGTGCATGGTTCGGCCAAGCATTGGGATCGCTACTTTCCTGATTTCATCGGCAAGGCCCACTTCTTCAAGAGCCCGCAGTCCGCGATGACTCAATGCAAGGTTAATCGACCGGCCAGCATCTGTATTTTTCTTACGCATGTCTGGCCTGCGCTCAAAGACAGAAACCTGGTAGCCGCGTTTGGCCAGGTAGATGGAAAGTAACGACCCCACAAGGCCGCCACCGACAATGGCTATGTGTTGATTTTTATTGAATGGCATTTATAAAAATCTCAGAGAATAAAAACACTTCTTCAAACGTATTATACAGCGGCACGGGGGCCACACGGATCACATCCGGCTCGCGCCAGTCGGCCATCACACCGGCCTTTGTTATTTTCTCAAAAATTTTCTTACCGTTTTTTTTCATCAATAACGAAAGTTGACAGCCACGTTCATTTTTGTTAGCCGGTGTGATGATCGTAAAATACTCAGCATGATTTTCAATGGAGAGTAAAAGAAATTCCAGATAGGCCGTAAGCCGTTCACTTTTATGTCGAATGGCTTTGATTCCCGCAGCTTCAAAAATTTCCAGCGAGGCGAGTTGCGCAGCTCCCGAAAGCACAGGAAAATTCGAAACTTGCCAGCCATCAACTCCAGCCATCGGTTGGAATCCGCGCTTCATTTGAAATCGCTCTTTGTCATGGTGACCCCACCAGCCAGCCAGGCGAGGGAGTTCAAAATTTTTTGCATGAAGTTCATGAACAAAGATTCCTGCCATTCCTCCAGGCCCGGAGTTTAAATATTTATACCCGCACCAAACGGCAAAGTCAACACCATCCTTATGCAATTGCATCGGCACATTGCCCATGGCGTGCGCCAAATCAAAACCTACCTTGGCCCCTGCGCGATGACCAGCCTGAGTGATTTTTTTTATGTCGAAAAACTGGCCGGTGTAATATTGAACTGCGCCAAAGATGACTAATTCAATTTCATTTTTATTTTTCTCAATTGCTTTGAGTATATCTTCCGTGCGTAATGTATATTCTCCTTTTCGTGGAAACAGTTCAATGATGGCTTGATCGGGATCAAGTCCATGCTGCTTCGCCTGCGATTCAAAAGCGTATTGATCAGAAGAAAACGCCCCTGCTTCTGTTAAGATTTTGAAACGTGTTCTTGCCGGTCTGTAAAAAGAAGTCATCAGCAAATGCAGGTTTACTGTTAGCTGATTCATCGCCACTACCTCGTCAGTTTTTGCGCCAACCAAACGAGCTAATGCTCTTTTGCTATACTTATGATAATGCAGCCAGGGGCGCTTGGAATGGAAATGGCCCTCCACACCGAGCGAAGACCAATCTCTTAATTCTTCATCGATAAATTTTTTAGCAAGCTTAGGTTGAAGACCGAGCGAATTTCCGGTGAAGTAAATTGTAGTTTTACCGTTGACTTTCGGCAGATGAAACTTTGATCGAAAAGAATGGAGCGGGTCTTGGCGGTCTAAATTTTTTGCAAAATTCAATGTGCTTTGAAAGGTGAACATAATTTATTTCCAATATTTTAAAATAACGAAAGCTGTTCTTGAATAGCTCACTCATGGAGAAGCAACCAAATTTTTTTATCAAGGCCGCCTCCATAGCCTACTAAGCATTTTTTCCGATCACGCGATGACACGGACCGTGCATGAAGATTAAACAAATCGCTTATCTGTTTCCATCACGATTCCGCAGTTCTTGCACGTGCGCAGTTCTTCTGAACCATAAAATTCGTGGAAACGCGGAAGGAAATCTTTTTCAATATTATCAAGGTGAAAGCGATACTCATGCAACTTGGTATTGCAGTTATCACAAAACCATATCAATCCATCCTGATAAGTTTGAGAAGCACGTTTACATTCGATCACCAAACCTACTGAGTTAGCAGGCCGCTCGGGGCGATGAGGCGTATTGGCAGGAAGTAAAAACATCTCCCCTTCCCTTATCGGAATGTCAACGGCTTTTTCATCTTCCTGAATACGCACGTTGATGTTGCCTTGCAATTGATAAAACAATTCCTCGGTTTGGTTGAAGTGGTAGTCCTTGCGTGCGTTTGGTCCACCCACTACCATCACAATGTAATCGCCCGCATCGGCATATAAATTTTTATTGCCCACAGGCGGCTTTAGTAAATCACGATTGTCAGTAATCCACTGTTTTAAATTGAAGGGTTTGCGGATAGCCATAGAATTAAAAATTAAAAATTACAAATCGTCTTCACTTTCGTTTGATAGTACCAACCATTAAACACTTTCATACACCACCGCAGCACCCTGGCCAACGCCAACACACATGGTGGCGAGTCCGTATTTTATTTTTCGTTTTCTCATCTCATGAACAAGCGTAGCGCTGATGCGCACACCACTGCACCCGAGGGGATGACCGAGGGCAATGGCACCGCCATTCACATTTACAATTGAAGGGTCAAGCTGAAGATCGCGAACACATGCTAAAGATTGTGAGGCAAATGCTTCATTCAATTCCACCAAGCCGATATCATTGATCTTTAACCCCGCACGCTGCAATGCTTTTTGTGTAGCCGGCACTGGTCCAATGCCCATGTAGGCTGGGTCAACTCCGGCAATGGCCATGGACACCACACGCGCTAACGGTTTCAAATTATTTTTCCTCGTAAACTCTTCAGTGCAAATCAATGAAGCGGCTGCGCCATCGTTGATACCGGATGAATTTCCTGCCGTTACAGTGCCCCCTTCATTGAAAGCAGGTTTTAACGCAGCCAATTTTTCCAATGACGTTTCGCGCGGGTACTCATCTTTGTCAAAAACAAAATCCGCTTTGCCTTTAGTAACAGGAACTGAAATCAATTCTTCTTTGAATTTATTTGAAGCGTTTGCTTCAAAATATTTTTGCTGGGAAGCCAACGCAAATTGATCCTGCTCTTGGCGACTTACTTTCCATTTTCCTGCCACCTTCTCGGCTGTTTCGCCCATGCTGTAAGGATGATAGAGTTTGGAAAGTTTAGAATTGGTAAACCGCCAGCCAATGGTAGTGTCGTAAACTTCAGATTTTCTTGAAAACGGTTCGTCACTTTTTGCCATCACGAAGGGTGCCCGCGTCATGCTCTCCACACCGCCCGCAATGTAAACTTCGCCCTCGCCATGCAGAACGCCCCTCGAAGCGTCCATAATCGCCTGCAACCCTGATGCGCATAAGCGATTTACAGTTACGCCTCCAACTGTTGTGGGTAATCCTGCAAGCAGGGCCGCCATGCGGGCCACGTTGCGGTTGTCTTCCCCTGCCTGGTTTGCCGCACCAAAAATGATATCTTCAATTTGGTTGGGATCAATTGCCGGATTGCGTTCCAACAATTTTTTGATGGTCAATGCGGCCAGATCGTCCGGCCTTACAGACGCAAGTGAGCCTCCGTATTTGCCGATTGGTGTGCGGAGGATGTCAATGATGTAGGCCTGTTTCATAACGCGGTGTCAGCCTGAGCCTCCGGTTTCTTGTGGTAAGTTGTAATTCTATCACAGCGAACAGCGGACAGAGAAATCATTTTGTATTTTTTACTTTTGTGAACAATAACCAAAGCAAGTTAAACCCAACAACCCATGTGGCAAAGAAAACAAACGATATTTCTGTCAATAGCCATTGCCAGTCTAATAGGCATGATTTTTTTTCCTGTATGGGAAGCAAAAG
The DNA here is from genome assembly GCA_043758895.1 of Bacteroidota bacterium. Taxonomy (GTDB): domain Bacteria; phylum Bacteroidota; class Bacteroidia; order Cytophagales; family Cyclobacteriaceae; genus ELB16-189. Next base: position 8,546 of record JAYVMP010000163.1, on the reverse strand, counting down.
ATGAGACTACACGATGGGTGCTGTACCCGCTTTATTATGGAGTGAAAACGGGTGAAGTTAACACCATCGTTTATTTTCCTTATTGCATCATCGCCATCCTTGGCATTGCGGCAGCAACCGTTGCGGCCATGGCCATTGGCAAATTTGAAAACCGTTTGTTGCAATTAAAATTGGGTGCGCTCAACTCGTTGCTCATGGCCGGGTGCATGTGTTCGGCTGCGTACTTGGCAATCAAGCTCATTCAAGCCAACCACCTCAGCGGGAGCTATGGGGTGTCGTTGTTCTTTCCGGCTATTGCGATGGTGTGCAATGCCATCGCCAATAGGTTTATCAGGAAGGACGAAAATTTGGTGAAGGATTCGGATAGGTTGAGGTGAGCTTGGAGATCACCCGATTTGATCAATTACCAACCACGTTGGCTGCGAGGGGCATCGGCCAGGGATAGCAGCGGAAAGCCCGAAGTGCCCTGGGGCGTGTGCTGGCCGGACTTGTAGCGGATAGCCCGGTGGCCTCGCGGTACGAGGCCAGGCCGCAAAAATGACGAAAGAAAAATACGCTACTCAAAACGAAATCTTTCCAAAGGTAACTAAGTCGGGATTCAGCCGTTTGAGATACTATAAATCCACCTTCCCATCGCCACTCGCTACTGATTCGCTCAACTAAATTTTTATACCTATGAAAACAATCAATCGCCTTTCGGTAATGCTGTGCCTTTTATTTTTAACTGCATCGTGCGCCATCATCCGGCCGGGTGAGGTAGGCATGAAGCAAACGCTTGGTAAGCTGGCAAGTGCCACATTGCCGCAAGGGGCCTACGGGTTTAACCCATTCGTCACCACCATTAAAAAGATAAACACAAGAACGGTGGAAGCTTACAATGAATTGGAAGTGCCCACCAAGGAGGGGCTTACGGTGAAAGCGGAAATCTCGTTATTGTACCACGTGCAGCGGGAGGCAGCCCCTGACGTATATATCAATTATGGAATGAATTACCAGGAAGTAATCGTGGAGACGAACTTCAGGGCCGTGGTAAGGCACATCAGCGCGAGGTACGTGGCCAAAGAATTATTCTCCATCGACCGGAAAAAATTCGAGACGGAAATTTATGATGAACTCGTCACCGGTATATTACCCAAGGGTTTTGTAGTGGATGCGGTCTTGTTAAAAAGCATCACCATGCCACCACAAATTTTTCAGGCCGTTGAAAACAAGTTGAAGTCTGAACAGGAATCGCTGCAAATGGAATTTGTGATTTCCAAACAAAAGAAAGAAGCTGAACGGATGCAAATTGAGGCGGAGGCGTACAACAAATACAATAATACCATTTCGCAAAGCCTGACCGACTTATTGGTAAAATGGAATGGTGTGCAGGTGCTGAAAGGATTGGTTACTTCGCCCAACGCCAAAGTGATCATCACCGATGGCAAAACACCCATGATCATTAACGATCAGTCCACGCGCGATCAGCATTAGTGTTGAATTTTCAGATAGTACTTTTTTTAACAGAGTCCTTTGGGCTCAGTTACTACTTTTATTTTACCCTATTTCGAGGAATGGTTCAAATCAATTCCTATGTTTTTGAGCAATGTCGTTTCCTTAAGCCATTTTTGATCACCTCGTCTCGTTCCTCCAAAAGAGAGGATGTCAGCGGAACTTAAGGAAACGACATTGGATTTTTGAATCCGATTGTGCATTGAAATTTCTTAAATACTGCTCATATTTGCCCGGTTTAAGCCACCTACCTATAACATGAAATACAAAAGGATCCTTTTAAAACTGAGCGGAGAGGCACTAATGGGCTCGAAGACAACCAACATCGACCCAGCTGTGCTGGAGCAGTACTGTGAAGAAATAAAGTTGGTGAAAGACCAAGGCGTGGAACTCGCGATTGTGATCGGTGGTGGCAATATTTTTCGTGGCGGCCAGGCCGAAACCTTGGGCATAGATCGGGTGCAGGGCGACTACATGGGCATGTTGGCCACGGTGATCAACGCGATGGCTCTGCAAGGTGCCCTCGAGCGGCATGGGGTTTATACCCGGTTGATGGCCGGAATAAAAATGGAGCAGGTATGCGAACCGTTTATCAGGCGCAGGGCGATCCGCCACCTGGAAAAAGGGCGGATCGTTATTTTTGGTGCCGGCATAGGCAACCCGTATTTTACAACAGACTCAACCGCGAGTTTGCGCGCCATAGAAATTCAGGCTGAAGTGGTGCTGAAGGGAACGCGCGTGGACGGAGTATATACCAAAGACCCGCTCAAGTTTCCAGATGCAGTCAGGTACAAATCACTTTCGTTTCAGGAAGCATACGAAAAAAACCTGAACATCATGGACATGACTGCCTTCACGCTGTGCATGGAAAACAAACTTCCAATTATTGTTTTTGACATGAACAAAAAAGGAAACCTGGTGCATATTGCGAAGGGGGAAGAGGCAGGGACGTTGATTAGTTGATTTCGATAATCTGCTAATTCGTTGATGATTATCTTACGACTTATACTCTTATGGAAGAATTAGAATTATACCTCGAAGATGCCAAAGACCGGATGATCAAAGCGATCGGTCACCTGTCCAGCGAACTGGCAAAAATCCGTGCGGGCAAAGCCAACCCCTCGATGCTCGATGGAATTATGGTTTCGTATTATGGCGCGATGAGCCCATTGGGCCAAGTATCGTCCATCACCACGCCCGATGCCCGCAGCCTTTTTATCAAGCCATGGGAGAAAAGCCTGATCCAGGAAATCGAAAAGGCGATCACGAATGCCAACCTCGGATTGACCCCGCAGAATGACGGACAGCAAGTGATTATCAATATCCCGATGCTCACCGAAGAGCGGAGAAAGCAATTGGTGAAACAGGTGGGCCAAGAATGTGAACACGGCAAAGTAACGGTGCGCAGCATTCGCAAAGAGACCAACGAGGCATTGAAGAAAGTGAAGGGCGTATCGGAAGACGATGTGAAAAATGCGGAAGAGACTACGCAAAAACTCACAGACGAATTTATCTTGAAGTTGGAAGCGTTGATGAAAAAAAAAGAAGTAGAGATTATGACCGTGTAAACGCAAAATGGAAACGCGAGAAAGAAATAGTGAAACAGATTAATTGAGATTATAACTTTACTAACCCAAACTCCTTCATTGCTTTGGGAAAATTTTTGTTCTCATGGCGCGGGCGGCTCAGTTTAATAAGTACAAACCGCTTCAGGTCACCCAGGTCATTCCATTGTTGAAGGGAAATAACCCAACCAAATTCTTCTAATTTTTCGAGCAAGGTCTCATGGATATTCTCCTTGATTGACCACGCAGGAGATTTTTCAATTAGAAGATCGGTGGCTTCATTTCCGGTGCGGATTAAAACCAATTGTTGAACTTGTTTTTTGTAAGTAAGGAAATCATCCGTGTTTGTGGATAACACCATCAATTGGTTTCGTTCGACAACAGTAAACCTATTCCACTCGGAGAGTTTAAGTTTAATGCCGCAGCAGTCCAGCTTGAACCGAACTACCATCGGTATGCACCGGATTTGACCATCCATAAATTCTTCCTCAAATTTGAAAAGCAGCGAAGCCGAAAAGGTCTTCTCCAACAAAGTTTTTATTTTGCCGGTCAACGATAACTTCCCAACATATTCAACGGCCCCAGTCGACATTTTTTTTACCGTCTTCCGAATGATGTCGATTGCCTTAGTTTCCCCATGCTTGGATACAAATTTTTCAAGATAGTATTCTACAAAAACTAAACAGACCACATCCTCAAGCAGTTGTGTATCGGCATTGGTGGAAAGTTCTTTTTTGAGGACCAAAAATTTCACCCGATCTACTACATCCGCTGCATAACCATGATTCAACAAAATCCCTTCCGCAAGTTGAGCATGGTGCAACTTCTCTTCGGCTCTCCATTGGAAGTAGCCTTTTTTATTCATGGGGTAATTGCTCCGCGCAATTTCCCAACGCCCAATGTGTTGGCATCGGGCAGCGAGTTTTATACATTCATCCGCATCAGGGGCAAATGAGTTGAGCCGGTCCGTCATGCGCTGGGCATAAAGAATTTCTTTTGGAAATAGTTTGCCCTGGTATTCTTCCTGATGGGGATCCGTCTGATTGTACGCATCAAAAGCGGCAATGGCTTTTTCAAATCTTCCTGAAACTGAATCCATTTCTAAAGTTCTAAAAACTATAAACGTTAAACTTTGAATCGTTAGCTTTTATTTTTTAATCCTGAATTTTGAATCCTTTCAATCTCGACAGGAATTGATTCTTCCAACACAATCCTTTCGTTAACCACACGGCCAATCACAATAACCGCTGGCGAAGAAATTCCATTTTCTAAAATAAGTTGCTCGATGTCGCTCATCGTGCCCGTCACAATTTTTTGTTCAGGCGTTGTTGCATTTTGGATGACAGCGATCGGTTCAAAAGCAGACCGCGCCTGCTCGAAGACAGAAACGATTTGTTTTAGGTTACTCATGCCCATCAAGATAACAATGGTGGCGGAAGACTGCGCAGCAAGGTGGATATCGTTGGCCAGTTCGCCCGATGATAAAGTCCCGGTGGTCACCCAAAAACTTTCGTTCACCCCACGTTTTGTCAAAGGTATGCCCGCAGCGGACGGTGCCGCAATGGCACTCGATACGCCAGGAATAACATTCACCTCTACTCCACGCTTGATGCAATACTCCAATTCTTCATGTCCCCGGCCAAATACATTGGGGTCTCCGCCCTTAAGCCGCACCACCGGGCCAAATCGCGTAGCATAAAAAACGATAAGTTGATTGATCTCCTCTTGTGAGAATTCCTTTTTGCCTTTTCGTTTGCCTACGAATACTAGCTTGCAATGTGGGCAAGCATACTTAAGAAGTGCCTTTGGCGCAAGGGCATCGTACAAGATCACTGCGGCTTGCTGTAGTGCTTTCAACCCCTTTAAGGTAATAAGTTCGGGGTCGCCAGGGCCGGCTCCAACAATATTCAGGGTAGGGATAAGCAGCATTTTCAATAATATTATATACGTAAATATACGTATAAAAATATTTGATAATTATTTTTTTAATACGTAATATTACTTATTATTTGATATTCGCTACTTAAATCGTTTGCAATGGTACGTATCATCGTAGTGGGCAATGGAATGGTAGGGTACAAGTTCTGTGAGAAGCTTCGCGCCCAATCCAAAGAGATGGAAATAATTGTTTATGGCGAGGAACCCCGCCCCGCTTATGACCGTGTTCACCTGAGCAGTTATTTTTCAGGTGCCAGTGCCGATGATTTGTTAATGGCGCCCACTTTGTGGTATGTGGAAAATAATATCCAGCTTTTCACGAGCGAGTTGGTAATTGAGATTGATCGATCGAACAAAAAAATAAAAACCCACTCGGGGAAAATTGATCATTACGATTACCTCGTTTTGGCAACTGGGTCAAGCGCGTTTGTTCCTGTTGTCGAAGGCGTAGAACGTCATGGCGTGTTTGTCTATCGGACTATTGAAGATCTTAATCAAATAATGGAGTACGGTAAGAAGGTTAAAAAAGCGGCTGTACTTGGTGGTGGGCTATTAGGACTTGAAGCGGCCAAAGCTTTACTCGATCTTGGATTGGAAACGCACGTGGTTGAGTTTGCTCCACGTTTAATGCCTCGGCAAATTGATGAGACCGGCTCTTCTGTTTTAGAATACAAACTTTCTCAATTGGGAATTATCATTCACACCAATAAAAGCACAAGAAAAATTGCGGGCAACGGAAAACTTGAAGGCCTTGAGTTTGTGGATGGCTCATCGCTTTCGGTAGATATGCTGGTGATCTCTGCGGGCATTCGTGCGCGTGATGAATTGGCAAGGTCATCGGGCATTATAGTGCATGCGCGGGGCGGGGTACTGGTTGATAATCATTTGAAAACGAATGACGAAAATATTTTTGCCATCGGTGAAGTGGCCATACATAATAATTGTGTGTATGGCTTGGTGGCCCCGGGCTATGAGATGGCCGACCTTGTGGTGAAGCAATTGCTGGGTGAGTCATCCAAACAATTTCACGGCTTCGATATGTCCACCAAACTGAAACTGATCGGTGTGGATGTAGGAAGTTTTGGTGATCCTTTCGGAGAAATGCAGGCGAGCATCCCCATTGCATTTCAAGACAAAAGAAGCGGAATTTACAAACGCATCAACATTTCGGAAGACGGAAAGTATTTACTCGGTGGAATTTTAATTGGCGATGCGAGCCAATACAATCTCTTTCATCAAATGGTTGTGAATAAAATTCCATTGCCGGCACAGCCCGAAAGTTTGATCATCGGCTCACCCGGAAAGCAAGCGGAAGGTGCGGGCGCGAAAAGTTTGCCCGACTCAGCGCAAATCTGTTCCTGTGAAAATGTATCGAAAGGGGATTTGGTTCATCAGGTCAAAGATAACGGGATTACTACAATTGATGGCCTGAAGAAAACAACCAAGGCCTGCACGGGCTGTGGCGGATGCACACCCATGGTGAATGACATTTTTAAAATCACGCTGGAGTCACTCGGCCATACGGTAAAGAAGACCTTGTGCGAGCATTTCGATTATTCACGGCAAGAGCTCTATGATATTATAAAGGTAAGGGGCTTCAAAGACTACGATGGGTTGCTAGACGCACATGGAAAAGGAGATGGTTGCGAAATCTGCAAACCCGCAGTGGCTTCGTTGCTTGCCAGTATTTGGAATGATGTGATTTTAAAACAAGACACGATTCAAGACACCAACGACCGGTTCTTGGCCAACATTCAGCGCGGTGGAACTTATTCTGTAGTCCCTCGAATCGCAGGTGGAGAAATTACCCCGGCAAAACTGATGGCCATCGGAAGGATTGCAGCGAAATATAACCTCTACACAAAAATTACTGGCGGACAGCGCATCGATATGTTTGGCGCACGAGTAGATCAGCTTCCTGAAATCTGGGAAGAATTGATTGACGAAGGTTTTGAAAGCGGCCACGCCTATGGCAAAGCCTTGCGAACTGTAAAAAGTTGTGTGGGCACAACGTGGTGCCGCTTTGGTGTGCAAGATGCCGTTTCCTTTGCTATCCAAATTGAAGAACGCTATAAAGGATTGCGCGCACCACACAAATTAAAAGGCGCTGTGTCGGGCTGCACGCGCGAATGTGCCGAAGCACAATCGAAAGATTTTGGAGTTATCGCCACCGAGAAAGGATGGAATTTGTACGTGTGCGGAAATGGAGGGTCACGCCCACAACATGCCAAAATATTGGTGACTGATGTGGATACCGGCACGTGCATAAAACTGATTGATCGCTTCTTAATGTTTTATATCAAGACGGCCGACCCGCTCACACGCACAGCTACTTGGCTCAACAAAATGGAAGGCGGCATGGAGTACTTGCGCGATGTGGTGGTCAATGATTCGCTTGGAATTGGCGAAGAACTGGAGTGTGAAATGAAACAACTGATTGCGAACTACCATTGTGAGTGGAAAAAAGTAGTGGACGACCCTGAGTTGCGTGAGAAATTCAAACACTTTGTCAATGACCAAGATCCGGACGAAACGCTTTCATTTGTTGATCTGCGTGGACAAAAGATGCCGGTGGACTGGAATAAAATGGGTTGACCATTGACAACGGGTGAACGCCTAAATGCTATCTTCTAAAGGCTGGTTTCTTTCATAATTTAAATCAAATAATGGATACGATTGCAAATAATAATGAAGTGAAAGTTTGGTTCAAGGCTGCACGGGTACAGGCTTTTCCACAAAATGGAGGAGCTTGTGTGAAATATAAGAACCTGCAGATTGCGGTCTTTAATTTTTCCAGGAGAAATGAATGGTACGCTTGCCAAAATCGCTGTCCACACAAAATGCAAATGGCCTTATCGCGCGGGATGATTGGCACCCTGAATGACGAGCCCAAAGTAGCCTGCCCTTTCCACAAAAGGAATTTTTCGCTTAGCACGGGCGCATGCCTTAATGCAGAGGAAGAGCGCATCATGGTGTATCCGGTAAAAGTAGAGGATGGATTTGTTTATATTGGCTTTTCGGAGGAGTAGGCAGGCTACGGCTTATTGCCTACTGCCTTGCTGCCTACTGGTAGTTCCCTTGCTTTTTGTCCATTGCCTACTTCCAAAATACCTAACTTGCTTCACCGATGCAATTGAATTTCCACAACGAGGCCAAACTCAGCCTCAACCGCTTCAGTCGGCTTGGCACTTGGTATGTTTTGGCCTTGTCTGTAATCGCCTCCATAGCCATTCTTGCCCAGGTGTTGATCCAGCGTCACCTGAATGATCAACTCAGTGACTCGCGTGTGGTGAACTTGGCCGGCAAGCAACGGATGCTCAGCCAAAAAATTAGCAAGACCGTTTTACTCCTTCGCGATAAGCAAACCATTCAAGAACGCAATCAACTGGTCACCGATCTGCAAAATTCAGTTCACCTTTGGAAAATTTCGCAAGATGGATTACTCCACGGAAGTGACAGCCTTCAGCTTCCCGGCAACAACAGTAATACAATCAACACCATGTTTGCAAAAATGGCGGACGATTTTTATGGGGTAAATAAGAGTGCGGAGCG
>JAYVMP010000162.1:0-3580 GCA_043758895.1 Bacteroidota bacterium | reverse complement strand
GGCTTTGTAATGATGTGTTGCGAAAGCATTTCAACGGCTTCCTGTTGTGTAATGCTTGGGTTAATGTTTTTCTGTAAGCCTTCTAAAAAGTTGGCGAATACTTTCTGGTGTTTCTTGTCGTCTTTAATTAAACGGTTGATGCGTTCTACTTGTCGCTCGGCAATTTCGGCAACGCTCTTTGCCCACTGTTCCCAATACCTGCGGTCGCCTACTTTGTTTACCATACGGGCAAACACAACGTTTTGTAATTGCTCGAACTGTAAGGCCATCTGCTGCGCAATGTCTTTGTTGGCGTTATAGGCGGCCTGATCTTCGTTTACTAATGTGGGTGCGCCATCATTATCAAATGAATACTCCGGACGACCTACTAATATTTGTGTTGGGCGTTTACGATTCAATTCAATTTTATTGACGGTAGCATTGAAGCGGTCGTCATGCGCACGAAGGGCGTTCAATACTGTCCACACTACTTTGTAGCGTTCGTTATCGTCTAAGGCTTTGTTGGCTTCAACATCAGAAGGCACTACTACAGGAATAATAATGTAGCCGTATTTTTTACCCGGTGCTTTGCGCATCACACGACCAACGGATTGCACTACATCTACTTGTGAGTTTCGTGCCGAAAGAAACATCACAGCATCTAACGAGGGCACGTCAACGCCTTCGCTCAAACAACGCACGTTGGTAAGAATGCGACATTCGTTTTCGCCAACCTCTGCTTTCAACCAACTTAATAATTCATCGCGCTGCGGAGCGGCCATTGTCCCATCGATGTGCTGCGATGCCAAGGAAACCATTTGTTCTTTTTTATCGGCAGGCAATGAACTAAGATAGGCTTCGGTGGCTGTGTTGTATGTGTTGGTAATCTTTTTAGAAACGGCAATGCTTGAACAGAAAGCAACTGCTCTGCGCATAGGTTCTGGATCACTTGCTTTAATTATTCCTTCATCACCTAAAATCTGTTTTGAAAGTGCGTTGATACAACCAATAAGTTTGGAAGCATCATCGGCATTGATTTCATTTTCTTCATCGGCAATCATTTTTTGCACTGCTGGTGGAACGTCTTTATCGCTGAGGGTTAAAATCAATACTTTGTAATCGGTGAGTAATCCTTTGTCCACGGCTTCACCAAAACCAATGCGGTAAATTTCTTCACCGTATAATTTAGGGTCATCCATCGAACACAAAATAGCATCGGCTTGTGCGGCTTTGCTTTTACTGTCATCGTTGTACAGGCGCGGGGTGGCCGTCATGTACAAACGCTTCTTTGCTTTGATAAACTTATTGTCGTGTACTTTTGTAAACGCAGATTCATCTTCACCCGCCAATGAAACACCTGTTGTGCGGTGGGCTTCATCGCAAATGATTAAGTCAAATTCGCCAAAGCCATTTTTGATGATTTCTTTTTGTGCTCTGGAAATTACTTCAATGGATTGATACGTTGAGAAAACAACGGTCATTCCTTTGTTGCCGTTTGCCTTAATATGTTTGAACTGACTGATAATATCTTTTGTGCTGGTCGATGCTGGCAAAGCCAAGTCCACTATGCTAAAACTATCGCTGTCGTCATTCTTGGTTTTCTTTTTTGAAATCTCTGGATCGGAACAAATACAAATTGCATTGATCGGTTCATTGGCATCGGATGACCATTCACGTAGCGTTTGTCCCAACAAAGCAATGCTCGGAACTAAAAACAGAACGAGTCCTTTGCCTTTGGTTTCGTTCTCTGCTATGCGCAGGGAGTTGAATGTCTTTCCTGTTCCGCAAGCCATAATGAGTTTACCCCTGTCGGCTTTCTTGAAATGGTTGTGAGTTAATTCTAAGGCTTCCTTTTGGTGGGGGCGCAAAGTCTTCTTCGCATTTCTCGAAGCTTCACCGTGTATACCTTTCTCCAACTTCTCCCAATTGACTGGAGCCTCCTGTAAATCGTGAAGGTTTATTCTTGTTACGGGCGGGTTCTGATTTTTTATTGCTTCGGTTGCATTCGTTCCCCACTTGTTGGTAGTTGAAATCCAAAGTCTATGTGAAAACTTTGTCGTTTTAAGTTGATCGTTTTTAAATTCTCTGCTTGATGTCGAAAGGAAGCCGTCAACACTGGGTTTATCAATAAGGGTATCTTCCTGATAACACTTGCACTGAATTGCCCAATAGTCGCCATCAGTTGTCAATGCTACTAAATCAATACCTGTGTCGCCACCGCCTAAATCATTCCTTCCATGAAATTCACTCCACAACCAAACCTTTTTGAGTTTGTAAGCATACTTGGGATCCGTCATTAAGTACGCTTGCATCAATCTCTCAAAGCGGTCGCCCTTGTCGCGTTCTGAGAAGGATATTTTACGGTAGTGGTTGAGAATAGAAGTGAAGCTCATTAATCTAATGCGTGAAGTGGTCTTTTCAAGCCATTAACTTAATTAAAGATATCCAGTTTTTAAATAATTGTATTCCAGTTTGGCTGGAACTGGATTTTAACGCCAGAATCGCCTGTAATGAGGGTGATCATGAATCACCTTCACCTTGTATTAAAAAAGGGATCATATGATCCCTCGTCAGCGAATGAATAAAATTTCTCTGTAGACAGATGCAGTAGAATTGTAATACATAGCAGTTTAATATCTACCCATGTATTCAGCTTTATAAGTGTCATTTGCACGTTTATTATTTTCTTCTACATTTGTTTTAAACCCCTCCAACGCCAATGAAGAAGATAATCATTCTGGTCGCTCTGTTTTCGCCCGGGGCGCATAGCCAGAACATAAAAGCACGCATCAAAGTTGATATCGAGCGGCAAACCGGCACAATCGATAAGCTGCTTTACGGAAATTTTACAGAACACCTCGGCCGTTGCATCTATGGAGGCATTTACGATCCTAAATCACCAGAAGCAAACGTAGATGGGTTTCGTCAAGACGTGATCGATGCAACGAAGAACCTCGGGGTATCAGTGGTGCGTTGGCCGGGTGGAAATTTTGTGTCGGGCTATCACTGGCAAGACGGCATCGGCCCGAAAGAAAACCGTCCTCATCGCAAAGACTTGGCATGGGGTGATATTGAAACCAACGAAGTGGGCACCGATGAATGGCTAAAGTTTGCTCGCTCAACCGGTGCGGAGCCCTACATCTGTGTGAACATGGGCACGGGCTCCTTGGACGAAGCCAAAAACTGGGTGGAGTATTGCAACGGCAAACCGGGTTTGTACTTTTCAGATTTGCGCGCGAGGAATGGCCATGCCGAACCGTACAAAGTGAAATATTGGGGGCTCGGAAATGAGATGGATGGCGAGTGGCAAATGGGACACAAAAATGCAGAGGATTATAGCAAGTACGCACTCGAAGCAGCCAAACTGATGAAATGGTCAGACGACAGCATAAAATTGATTGCATCAGGATCAAGTAATTACGTGCGGGATTGGGCCGACTGGAACCGCACGGTGCTCAATACGCTACACGATTACATCGACTACATTTCGCTGCATCACTACTCCAACAATTCTGAAAAAGACCACAACAAATTCATGGCCCTGACCACAAGGGTTGAAAACTCCATCAAGATCACCGAGGGGATAATCAACGAAGTGCGG
>JAYVMP010000161.1:0-2600 GCA_043758895.1 Bacteroidota bacterium | reverse complement strand
ATGCAAAATAATTCTCCTACTCATCACTTTTGATGAAGAGAATTATTAAGAAACCGAATTGGGTGTCTACTGATGATTTTAATAATTATTGTATTCGGGGTAGCTAAGCTCCACCATTGACTTTTCCACGAAACACCCGTCTCAGAATTGCGCTCGGATTCTTTCGATGCCATTTTTCCACGGAGATCTATTTTCGATTTCATAGCTAATGTAACGTTATCTACCGACTTCTTTAAATTTTTCTTAAGGGGGGAATTGTATTTAACGTTTGTGTTTGCGCAGTGGTGGGTGTTTGAAAACGTATTTGTTCCACGTGTATTGGTTGCATTGTCAAAAGCAGTCTTTGCAACTTTTACTGCTTGCAGTGCTGCAATTGCCCCTGTGTTTTGGGTAGTTAAAGCTGGCAGTTTTAATGCCGCTTTGCTCGGGTTGTACGTTGCTCCATAGGCTGTACAAAAGCTGATTAAATCTTCAAAGGTCGCTACATTTTTAGCATGACCTGTTTCACTTGTTGAAGCCATAATGTAGAAGGGTTAAGTTTTGTTACCTTCTGATTCTACTAACGAAGTAATTGCTTTGTGTGACATATTTTTAACTAACATTAAACAATCATTACATTCATTTTCTCGAAACTTAAGAAAAGTAAAATCGTTTAAGCTTCTGTTACAGTCCTAAAAATAAGTTGAAAACCCTATTTGAAAAATGGCTGTATTGCTTGGCGGGTTCTTTAGAATATCATGCTGCCAATGATAGCGATAGTTCATCCTCAAAACAGTTTGAGCTGTTGGCCTGAAACTGATGCCCGGAACGATTGCAAATACATCATCCCCAATAGGGTCATTGTTTTCTTTGAACCTTCCAACATTCCAATCTACATATTCAAGGCGCAGAGCCATGTTTAAAATAGAATTCGCAAACCCAAACATAGGTTTGCTGACCACTGGCTGCACAAAATCTATAAATCCGCCATGCTGCCTTGCACCGTACTGCTGGGTGTATGAGTTAGGCACATCCACCAACACAAAAGCAAATTCGCCTTTGATGGTGGTTTTTATTCTGAGCCGCGTGTTGAAATCTATAGCCCATGTATCTACTCTTCTTCGCTTGTCCACTATAAATCCATCTATCTGAAATTTATTGTACACTCCGCCCATATAGGATAAACCCAGCTCGCCAATTTTACGGTGGCGGATGGCCAGTTTAGTGGTCGTCAATGGTATTCCGTTACTGCTCTCTTCAAATCGGTTGCGGTTAAGCTTGGTGGCCGGAAGAAAAGTTTTGCTCTGCTCGTTGCCGATAATGTTTTCATCGAAGCCATTGGTTATGTATGCTTCATAGGCAAGCACCCATTGTTTTTTGAAATATTTTCCGTGCAGGCCAAAGCCCACATTGCTCCATGTGGCTGGAAGCATTTGAGTGGCCGATAAAGGCCTGTCAATAAACTCCCACTTGGGACTATCATGGTTTTGGTTAAAGGCCCCAATAGGGTTCATGATAATGCCGCCCCTGATTGTTAGCAACGAGTGTAGCTCTATATCCATGGCAGCAAATTCAATATTGATCTCCTTTGTGCCGTCTTCAAATTCTATCTCTGATAGGAATTTTACTTTCCGTGAAATGCTGGACGCCAAGAAAACAGTCATTCGTTTCATTTGAAAGGAAAGTCCTTCCGTAATTCCATCTGTCACTTGATAGTTTGAATTGGCTTCGAGGTAGCCGCCAATCGCCACGGGTGTTTTGCCCACTTGTAGGAACGGACGATTGTACACCGCATCCATGTTCAAAGTAAGTTTGGATGTATCAGGTTTGATGCGCTTTACAAAAGTTGAATCTTTTTGGGCAACTGCTAACCCAGATGAAAGGATTAATGCAATAAAATTTAAATGCTTCATGGCATCCACTACAATTGAACTATGATAACCCCATTTGCTTCACTCACATTGTATTTTATCAGGTCATGCTCAGCCGGAGGGTTGGTAACCTTACCTTGATTTGTGTACTCACTTCCGTGACACGGACAAATCAAAAAATCTCCTTGGGGCTGTACTTCGCAGCCTTGATGTGTACATTTTAAATAGAGAGCGGTAAAATCAGTGTCGCTAAATCTGTAAATGCAAATTGGGAACTCGAGTTGGTTATTTTTTACAAGTATGTAAGACCGCTTTATTACTTGCTCTTTGCTCACCACATCAAATTCTCTTTTATTAATAATTATGCGGTTGTTCTCTACACTATGTTGGGCAAAATAATTTGACGATGCGCAGCCTTGCACGAATATTGATAGGCCTGTTCCCCCTATGCAGGTGAGTGAACACGCTTTTAAAAACTCTTTTCTGTTCATGTTTTTCATCTAAAGACTTTCTAAAAATTTGATCAATGCTGATTTCTTATCGGCCGATAATTGGGTAAACCCTTCCTTGCTTTTTTGTCCTTCACCTCCGTGCAATAAAATGGCTTCTTCTATGCCCGATGCTCTTCCATCATGCAACAAAAAGTATTTTCCTCCTTGCGAGTTTTTTGATAGACCTAATCCCCAAAGTGGCGGTGTCCTCCATTCGCTTGTCTTTGCACTGCCTTCTGTATAGCCATCATCCAATGCC
>JAYVMP010000160.1:0-2072 GCA_043758895.1 Bacteroidota bacterium | reverse complement strand
CAACGTACTTATTGGTGAATCGAGGCAAGACTTCTCGAAGTACTATGTTACGCTTTGCGTCATCCCTCAATTTAGGATCGGCAAGTATTTTAATCTTGGCGTTGGGTATTACGCCAGCAAATTTCTGAAATCAACCGTGGACATACAGTCGTATAACTTGGTCACCTTCGGATCGACACTCAACCAGGCAAGCCGATATGATCACGGGATCTCGATTACGGGTGGTTGCACGGTGCCGTACAAGCGGCTGATTTTCACCCTCCAGTTCGCTACTAATTATGGTCTTCAAAATGCAATACCTCCGTCAACTGATCCGTGGTACTTCTCCACTTATTCATCGCTTTTTGGTTTAGCTTATAAAGTAAAATAACTATCCAATTATGAAAACGAAACTCAAGATCAATCAGTTTCTGCTGCTGGCATTTGCGTTTGGTTTACAAGTCTATAGTCAAGCTCCCAACCATTTTAGCTCGAAGCGTGTCTAACGTTTGCAGCAAGCCGAACAAAAGGGCGATTGGCTGGAGGTGCTTAAACATTTTTCAAAAGTAGCAAAAACTGTCAGAATCAGTTCGGGAAGTTACCTTAGCAAAAAGGGAAAGGTAAAACTCCAATCAGCCAGGGAATTTCGTAATGAACTTTGAAGTTCAGCTTTCCTCCTACTTTAAGGAACAAGCAAAGCGGTTTGCAAAAAAATACCCTAATTTGACATCATCACGAGTAGGTAGCCGGACGAAGCGATCCCCAAACAGAGATCGATTCGCGCAACCACATAGATCCATCGCAGGTGCTCTGAATGCTATTCATAATTTTGCGCAAGGTCATTTTTGATAAGTCTGAAATGAAGATATTAGCACGTCAGAACTAACGGTCTTGCTCGGCCTCCTTCTTTGAAAGTATCAAAACACCAGGGCAGACGCATCTAATTTTTTTGTGGATATATGACCTCAAAATCGATAATTTAATTTATAGAGTGGCCATACTCGAAAAATCAAAAATGGCCTGACGCTTTAGAATCAAACTTTTACAATTTTAGATGCGTCTGCCCTGATCAAAACACTCCAGATGTTGCCCGTTTCCAATTTTGGGCGTAGCTTTTGCGCTTATTCTGCTTCATGAAAGTTACTTTTGTTTTGTTATTGGCGGCTTGTTTTTCGGTGCAGGCACAGGAGGCGGTGGTAAGTGCCACCAATGCGCCATCGGTGAAATGGTACCAACTCAATTCGCCCAACTTTAGGCTGCTTTACCCTCAGGGATTTGAAACGCAAGCCCAGCGTATGGCCAACACATTGGAACGGATTCGTGAGCCGGAAGGAAAAACGATTGGTGCCGTGCCCCGAAAAATTTCGGTCATCCTGCAAAGCCAGTCGGCCCTCTCCAATGCGTTTGTTACCATCACCCCGCGGAGGTCTGAGTTTTATACCATGCCTACACAGAATTATAATTTTACCGGCAACAACGACTGGCTCAATCTTTTAGCCACACACGAGTACCGCCACATGGCACAGTTTCAGCACGCCACCCGCGGCATCAACAAAGTAGTCCAATATGCTTTCGGCTATAATGTTTTGGCCGGCTTGGCTTATGTAGGCGCGCCTCAATGGTTTTGGGAAGGCGATGCCGTGGCCACCGAAACGGCTTTCACGCAAGCGGGCCGTGGCCGCATCCCCAACTTCGATTTGCTGTTGCGAACCAATCTTCAAGAAGGACGGATTTTTAATTACCACAAACAATATTTGGAATCGTACAAAAATAAAATTAGCGATTGGTATGTGTTCGGCTACCACATGGTCTCCTTTCTCCGGAAAAAAACTGGGGATCCTTTCATCTGGGATAAAGTAACAGCCCGTTCGTGGAACGCTGCGTTCATTCCCCTTCGGTTTTCTTCAGCGTTAAAAAAAGAAACGGGACTATATGTAAAGGATTTGTACCAAGAAATGGTTGCCGATCTGCTGATGGAATACAAGGTACAGCAGGATACACTCAAACTTACGCCCTTTGAAAAAATAAATCCAAGAACGACCACTGCTTATACCGATTATTTATATCCACAAGAACTGGAAGATGGCAGTATC
>JAYVMP010000159.1:0-5056 GCA_043758895.1 Bacteroidota bacterium | reverse complement strand
GACTGAAAATTGATTTATTCAATCTCTGGAATGATTTTGGATAAATGGGGATTAGAATAAACTGCCTTCCAATGATAAAAAATTATTTCCTTGTTGCATTGCGCAGCTTTCTCAAGCATAAGTCATTCACTTTTTTAAACGTAGTTGGTTTGAGCTTTGGCATGGCCGCCAGTTTGTTGATTTTGCAGTATGTGAAATACGAGCGCAGCTACGATACCTTTCACAGCAAAGCCAAAGATATTTATCGCGTAAACTACAACCAATGGGAGAACGGCAAATTGATCTTCGAATGTGCGGCAGCAGTTCCTGCGGTTGGCCCTGCACTCAAAAACAATTTCCCTGAAGTCGTGCGCTTTACACGTTTGTTTCCAGTGAGTGGTATCATCAGTTATAACCGACCCAGTCAGGGTTTGCTCGCATTTCGAGAGGAAAAAATGCAAATAGCTGATTCATCTGTCTTTCAAGTTTTTGATCTCCATCTGATAAAGGGTGATAAGATGCAGGCACTCACTGGCGCGGGCAAAGCAGTGATCAGCGAACATGCCGCTAAAAAATACTTTGCTAATGAATATCCCATAGGAAAGACAATTTCATGGGATGGCAAACGCAAGCTCGAAGTAACAGGAGTTTTTTCAGAACCTTCCGCAGAACTCACACATCGCATTTGATTTCTTGTTTTCATACCGCACACTTGTGCTGGATCTGGGTGCAGGCCAAAATGCCGAGAACGCGTGGGGATGGTATGATTTCAATACGTACGTGCTACTTCAACCAGATGCTGACTACAAAGCACTTCAGGCAAAATGGGATGCTTGGCTTTCCAAAAACCGATCGGAGGATTGGAAAAAAAGTAGCGGCAAGCAAGAGTTCGTTCTGCAACCCTTGTTGGACATACACCTCGGCAAAGTACTATTGCAAGAGTCACAGCCAAATGACAAAGGGAATCGCAAATCGGTGATTGCGCTCACCGTGATCGCACTTTTTATAATGATCATCGCCTGGGTAAACTACATCAATCTCGCCACGGCAAAATCGTTTGAGCGTGCCAATGAAGTTGGCGTGAGAAAAGTTATGGGTGCGCAACGAGCGCAGCTAATGAACCAGTTTTTGAGTGAGGCTTTTCTGGTGAACCTATTTGCCACGGGTTTGTCCTTGACGTTAGTACAATTGTTGTGGCCTTGGTTCTCTACATGGACAGGGCGAAACATCCCGCTATATTTTTTATTCGAAATGGATTTTTGGCTGATTGCTGCAACGCTCCTTTTATTAGGCACACTCTTGTTTGGTTTTTACCCAGCATTGGTGTTATCTAATTTCAAACCGGTGAGCGTTTTAAAAGGCAAAGCAGTTCGTTCGGGGCAAGGAAGTATGTTGAGAAAAGGATTGGTTGTGTTTCAATTCACTTCCTCGGTATTTCTTATCATCGGTTCCATCGTGGTTTATCAGCAATTGCAGTTCATGCAAAATCAGGACTTAGGTGTGAACATTCACAAGACACTGGTGGTAAAAGGCCCAGGCGTAGTAGTCGATTCTTTATTCAAGAATGCGATGGAAGGGTTGAAGGCCGAAGCATTGCGCCTGCCAGAGATTAAAAATGTGACAGGATCGAGCAACGTGCCAGGCGATGAAATTTTTTGGGCTATGGGTGTGCAGCGGTTGAATCAGACTGCAGGAATCACAGGTTACACAGTAGGGATGGATCATGATTATGTAGGCGCGTTTGGCCTGAAGATTATTGAAGGAAAAAATTTTGACAATACCACCAATAGGCGTAAGAGTGTGATCTTGAACCGAAGCATGGTTTCTACCCTTGGCTATGAAAGCCCTGCCATGGCCATTGGCAATAAAATTAGGCACGGTCGTGACACCGTGGAAATAATTGGTGTTCTGGAGAATTATCACCAGATGAGCCTTAAGGAACAAGTGACACCATTGGTATATCGCTACACACCACAGTTTGCTGATTTCCTGTCATTCAAGATTGATGGCAACAACTATCAAAACGTAATCTCAGAATTGGAAAAAATTTGGCGAACTCATTTTCCCAGCAACCCAATGGACTACTTTTTTCTCGATGAATTTTTTAACAAGCAATACGAGAGCGAAGGAAAGTTTAGTCAGATGTTCTCCATGTTTACCGGCTTGGCCATTTTTGTTGCCTGCATGGGTTTGTTTGGCTTAGCTTCTTTCATGACGGTACAGCGCACCAAAGAAATCGGCATACGCAAGGCACTTGGTTCTACCTCAACACAAGTTGTTTTGTTGTTATCGAAAGGGTTTATCCAGTTGGTAATTATTGCCAACCTTATTGCTTGGCCATTGGCTTATTTTATTATGGACCGATGGTTGACGAATTTTCCTTATCGCATCACGATTACACCGTGGTTGTTTATTATTGCCGGCATAGCGGTAGTTGTGATCGCTTTTCTCTCCGTTGGTCTGCAAACGTTGAAAGCAGCAAATGTAAACCCGGCAAAGACTTTGAGAACTGAGTAAGTGCTGCCATGACTAATCCTTGCTATACATTATGGAAACTGTGTCCCTTGCAATTGATCTTGGTTCAGCGTAATTTCATCAAAGGTGATTTAAGCCAATTCATATTCAACAACAGATGGGTTTTTCATTTTTTTTGAGGCATTCAAAATTTCGATGCCCACAATAGTTCCTTGTTTGTCATAATCCAAAATGAGTCCCGGTTTGTCTTCATTACTCTCTATGATTTTTTTTGCTGAAGAGAATATAAAGCACATCGACTTCTTTGTTGTATTTAACTTTCATCTTCAAATTTTCAAATCAATTCATAGTCAAATTAAAGATGCTCATTCTTTTCATGCAACTGCGCATCCACCACGGCAATGGCCGCCATGTTCACGATGTCGCGGATGGAGCTACCAAGTTGTAAGATGTGCACTGGTTTTTTCATGCCGAGCAAAATTGGCCCGATGGCTTCGGCCCCGCCAATTTCCATCAACAATTTGTACGCAATGTTTCCGGCAGCGAGGTTGGGAAATATTAAAGTGTTCGCTCCTTGTTTTGCCAGTGCGCTAAAGGGATAAATTTCCTGTTGCAGTTCGGTGTCAAACGCAACGTTGGCCTGGATGTCGCCATCCAAAATCAGGTTGGGGTATTTTTCTTTGGCCAAACGAACGGCCTGTTTTGTTTTTTCCGGAATGTCGCCTTTGCTTGAGCCAAAATTTGAGTACGATAAAACGGCCACGCGTGGTTCGATATCAAAAAACTGCACTCCGCGCGAAGTCAAGCCAATAATGCCTACCAGTTCATCGGCAGTGGGGTCAACATTCACCGTGCAATCGGCAAAGAAAAAAGTACCCTTTTTGTTCATGATGATGTACATGCCGGCCACACGATTCACCTCTTTCGCCATGCCAATGATTTGAAGCGAGGGCAAAATTGTTTTTGAATAATCCTTCGTCAACCCCGACACCAGCGCATCGGCTTCGCCAAATTCCAGCATCATCGCACCAAAGGCATTGCGGTCGCGCATTTGCCGCAACGCATCTTGGTAGGTGGTCCCCTTCCTTCCCCGTCTTTCTTGATACACCTTCGCGTATTTTTCGGTCAATTCCCTTTCCTCGCGAGGATCAATGATCTTACAATTGCCCAATTCCAGGCTATGCTCTTTCACGAGCCGATCAATTTCTACGCGGCTTCCCAATAAAATTGGCTCTGCAATGTTTTCGTCCTTCAAGATTTGGGCAGCCTTCAAAATTTTGATGTGATCGGCTTCGGCAAATAAAATCCGCTTTGGTTTTTTCTTAGCGAGATCAATGATGCGCGAGGTCAATTTTTGGTCGATCCCAATTCGTTGGAGCAAATCCGTATTGTACTTGTCCCAGTCGGTGATTGGATTGGTGGCTATCCCCGAATCCATTGCAGCCTTGGCCACCGCAGGGGACACCGTGGTGATCAAGCGCGGATCGAGAGGTTTGGGAATTAAATAATCTTTTCCAAATTGGATTTTGTCAACTCCGTAAGCCTGAAAAACAATATCGGGAACTGCCTCTTTGGCGAGTTCGGAAAGTGCCCGGACTGCTGCCAGCTTCATGGGTTCATTGATTTCGGTAGCCCGCACATCCAATGCACCACGAAAAATATAGGGGAAGCCCAGCACGTTGTTGATTTGATTGGGGTGGTCGGAGCGGCCCGTGCCCATAATAATGTCTGGCCTTGTTTTCTTTGCCAGATCATAAGCGATCTCAGGGTTGGGGTTAGCCAAAGCAAACACAATCGGGTCTTTGGCCATGGCCAAAATATCTTCGGGTTTAAGAATATCGGCCACGGATAACCCCACAAAAACATCTGCACCTTTTACTGCTTCCTGCAGCGTGGTTATTTTTCGTGTAGTGGCAAATTCCAATTTGCTGGCATCGAGCCCGGGCCGGTCTTTATGGATTACGCCCTTACTGTCGCACATGATCAGGTTCTCTTTTTTCAGGCCCAAGGCCAAATACAACTTGGTGCAAGAGACGGCTGCTGCCCCTGCGCCATTGACCACCAACACAATTTTTTCGATTTTTTTTCCGGCCACGATGAGTGCATTCAGCAAGGCAGCACTGGAAATGATAGCCGTGCCGTGCTGGTCATCGTGCATGATGGGGATGTTCATCTTCTCGCGCAGCACCGTTTCAATTTTGAAACATTCGGGCGCTTTGATGTCTTCTAAGTTGATGCCCCCAAAAGTTGGCTCCAGCGATTTGACGATGTCGATAAATTTATCGGGATCCTCCTCGTTGATTTCAATATCAAAACTGTCGATACCTGCATATTTTTTAAACAGCACCGCTTTGCCTTCCATCACCGGCTTGGCGGCCTCGGGGCCAATGTTGCCAAGGCCAAGCACGGCTGTGCCATTGGTAATGACGGCCACTAAATTTCCTTTGCTGGTATATTTATAAACATCTTCTTTATTGGCAGCAATTTCTTTGCAAGGCTCTGCCACACCGGGCGAATACGCCAATGCCAAATCAAGTTGTGTACTCAACTCTTTGGTTGGCGTTACTTCAATTTTGCCGGGTTGCCCCTTGGTGTGGTAATC
>JAYVMP010000158.1:0-9735 GCA_043758895.1 Bacteroidota bacterium | reverse complement strand
TGAAAGCTCCCCTAAAAACAGTAGCGATTATAAATAGAGTTTAATCGTTAAAATTGGGAGAAAATGAAAAACACAAAATTCAGTGAGAGCCAGATCGTAGGCATTCTCAAACAACAAGAACAAGGAAAGAAAGTAGGCGACATCTGCCGCGAACACGGGATCAGCCAGCCCACCTTCTATTATTGGAAGAGCAAGTATTCGGGCATGGAGGTGAACCAACTCAAGCGTGTGAAAGAGTTGGAGGCCGAACTGTCTCAGTACAAAAAGATTGTGGCCGAGCAAACGCTCCACATCACCGTGCTCAAAGACATCGTTGAAAAAAAGCTTTAGCACCTGCCGAGAAGCGGGAGCTGGTAGAATATTCACAGCAAGAACATTCCATCAGCATCCGTCAGGTGTGCAAACTGCTGGGCACCCACCCATCAGTTTACCGCTACAAACCAAAGCACAAAGATGATGAGCCCCTGCGGGCACAGCTTCAGACGATGGCCCAACTCCATAGCACATGGGGCTTTTGGATGATGTACCACCGTCTGCGTCTATTGAACTATAAGGATAATCACAAACGTGTCTATCGCATTTATACCGAGATGAAACTGAACCTTCGCAGGAAACATAAGAAGCGCTTGCCCGCGCGTGTCAAGCAACCCTTGTTGCAACCGCTGCACCACAACCTGACCTGGTCAATGGATTTTATCCATGATGGATTGCTTCAGGGAAAATCGTTCCGTGCATTCAACGTGCTCGATGATTTCAACCGAGAGATCCTCAACATCACCATCGACACGAGCCTGACCAGCAAAAGAGTGGTGCGCGAGCTGAACCAGATTGTCGAATGGCGGGGCAAGCCTGAGCGGCTGCGTGTTGACAACGGTCCTGAGTTTATCGCACAGGCTTTAAAAGATTGGTGCGGCAATGAAATCGAGTTGGTGTTTATTGAAAAGGGAAAGCCCCAACAAAACGGCTACATCGAGCGCTTCAATCGCACCTACCGCGAAGAAGTGCTTGACGCGTTTGCTTTTGACAACCTCAACCAGGCAAGGTTGCTCTCACAGGCGTGGATGTGGGTGTACAATAACGAAAGACCGCACAGTTCATTGGGCTATATCACACCGGTGCAGTTCTTGTTGAAATATGGAAAACTCCACCACCCGCTAAAAGCCTGCGCGGAGTTTACCACATTCCAACAGAATGATGATGATTGTAGTTGGGATTCTTTAATTTTGGATGCTACTAAATAGGGTAAGCTTTCAATAGGATTTTTGAAAAATGGGAAACCCATTTTCGAAACTTACCCCTAACCCTATTTGAATTAGTTTTGAAATCTTTCCATCCTTGCCATCTCTATTAGAGGAGTCATCATGTTTGCCCTTGTAATAAGTATTAGTGTAGTGTATAAAACTTAGGCTAAATTTCGTTAATTAATCATTTTGTGAGACTATATAATAGTCAGCGGTCTCTAAAAATCCAAGTTATCCATTATTCTCACTGTTGTTTCCGTGAAGCCGAATTTGATTCTTAATCAGGAATTAGATTCTTAATTTCGCGCCAGCGAAAAATGGAGTCTTTCCAACAAACCCTTGATTACTTATACAGTCGTCTGCCCATGTACCAGCGGGTAGGGGCGGTGGCCTATAAAAATGACCTGACCAATACCATTGCGCTTTGCGAAGCATTGGGTAACCCCGAACGAAAATTCAAAAGTATCCATGTGGCAGGCACTAATGGCAAAGGCAGTTCAGCGCACATGCTGGCGGCCGTGTTGCAATCGGCTGGCTACAAAACAGGGCTTTACACATCGCCCCATCTAAAAAATTTTACCGAAAGGATAAAAATCAACGGGACTGAAGTGCCGCCAACTTTTGTAACCGATTTTGTAAACCGGATCAAACTCACGCTGGAGAAGATCGAGCCCTCCTTTTTCGAAACTACCGTGGCAATGGCGTTTGATTATTTTGTCAAAGAAAAAGTAGATATCGCTGTGATTGAAGTGGGCCTTGGTGGAAGACTGGATTCTACCAACGTAATTGTTCCAGAGGTTTCATTGATCACCAATATCAGTTACGACCATACAGATTTGCTGGGCGATACGCTTCCGAAAATTGCGGCTGAGAAGGCAGGAATAATTAAACCTGGAGTCCCTGTCATAGTCAGTGAACGTCAAGCCGAAACGGAAAATGTTTTTTTGACTAAAGCAACGACTGAAAAGAGCCCGATTAGGTTTGCCTCCGATGAATACCAGATCAACACCTTGAGGAATGGAGCATTTGAAGTTCGAATGGGTACACATTCAAACGTCTATCATCTCGAACTTACCGGAGACTATCAACAAAAAAATTTGGCGGGGGTGCTTGCCGCAATTGATGAATTGCGAAAGAAAGATTTTAAAATTGCTGATCAGGATATTTCTTTAGGGTTGCGGAACACCGTTACGCTCACCCAACTTAAAGGACGTTGGCAAAAATTGAGGGATAGGCCATTGACCATTTGCGATACTGGCCATAATGCAGCCGGAGTAAAAGAGGTATTAAGCCAGATTTCAAAATTGCGATTTCAAAAACTGCATATCGTTTGGGGCATGGTGAAAGACAAAGACCCGGGCCGGGTTCTTTCCTTGCTTCCACCAGAGGCGAGGTATTATTTCTGCCAGGCTAAAATTCCGCGCGCGCTGCCCGCTACCGATCTAAAGGAGAAGGCAAAATCATATAGGTTGGAGGGAGAGGCGGTTGAAGATGTCAATGAAGCCATTGAAAAAGCGCAACTGAATTGTACACCAGAAGATCTTATTTTTATTGGAGGCAGCACATTTGTAGTGGCAGAGATTGAAAATTTATGAAGAGTAAACTGAAACGTTTTGAAATTATTGCGGGCCGCGACAACGTAATTGAACCCGGCAAAGAAATTTATTTTCAAGTCAAAGGGCATTGGAAAGAATTATTTTTTAGAAATGAAAATCCGTTGACTGTTGAACTGGCCTGCGGACGGGGAGAATATTCGGTTGGCTTGGCGCGGAAATTTCCGGAGCAAAATTTTGTAGGTGTCGATGTGAAGGGTGATCGGCTTTGGAAAGGTAGCACGTGGGCTTTTGAAGAAGGCTTGGACAATGTGGGGTTTCTCCGCACCCAGATTTTAAACATTGAAAGCTTTTTTGAGCCGAACGAAATCGATGAGCTATGGCTTACATTCCCCGATCCGCGCCCACGCAAGCGCGACATTAAGCGGAGGCTTACCAGCCCTCGATTTCTGGATATGTTCAAAAAAATCTTAAAACCGGGGTGCTGGTTTCGTTTTAAGACCGACAATACTGCATTGTTTGATTATACATTGGACGAACTCGGTTTGCGAACGGATATTCTGGATTTGAAGTTTACGCATGACCTCTATCAATCCAATTTGCAGGCCGAGTGCTTCGACATCAAAACCCGCTACGAAGAAATGTTTGCAGCCGAAGGGGAGAGAATAAAATATTTGAGGTTTAGGTTTGGTGAATGATCGTCATGTTTATTTCTCGTTTTTATATTGAAATTTACCTTGCCCTGAAACGCAATTTGTAACGGCCCTTGGTAACATTCCCCTAACATTTATTTTAATTGGCGATAACTTTTGAATTGCGAACTTTGCCCAACGAAATAATTTTCCGTTGGGCAAAAAAAGAAAGCGCGAGGTAGAGTTGGTGGTCATTTCTGACGTGCACCTCGGCACGTATGGTTGCCATGCCGAAGAACTGCTGCGCTACCTCAAAACCATCAAACCCAAACGGCTCATCCTCAATGGCGACATCATCGACATGTGGCAGTTCAGCAAACGCTACTGGCCCAAATCGCACATGCAAGTAATCAAGCACATCACGGGGCTGCTCGCCAAGGGAACGAAAATCGTTTATCTCACGGGCAATCACGATGAGATGCTCCGAAAATTTTCAGGTTTTCGGTTGGGCTCGTTTCAGATCGGAAACAAAAAGGTGATTTCACTGCACGGCAAGTCGGCCTGGGTCTTTCATGGCGATGTATTTGACGTGACCATGAAGTATTCCAAGTGGCTGGCCAAGTTGGGCGCTATTGGTTACGACTTGCTTATTCTATTAAATTCGTTTGTCAATTTTATTTTGAAACTTTTTGGTAAGGGCAAGATTTCACTCTCCAAACGTGTTAAAGATTCTGTAAAACAAGCTGTAAAATTCATCAACGATTTTGAAAAAACGGCTGCCGAGATTGCCATTGAGAATGGCTATGATTTCGTTGTCTGCGGCCACATCCACCAACCTGAAATAAGAAAGATTGTTACCGAAAAGGGGGAAGTTACCTACCTCAATTCGGGCGATTGGGTAGAGAACCTTACTTCCCTGGAATACCATCTTGGCGAATGGAGAATTTATCGCTATGCGGCCGATGGCAAAGCACAAGCGGTGAAGATTACGAAAGACGCTAAAAATAATTTGGACAATGACGAGATATTTAAAGACCTTGTGAATGAATTTTTGCCCGTGAAAAAATGAATATCCTTTATGCGATCCAAGGCACGGGCAATGGCCACCTGAGCCGTGCTGTTGACATTATCCCCGAACTTAAAAAATACGGATCACTGGACCTCTTCGTCAGTGGCGCACAAGCTGAAGTGAAGCTGCCGTACCCGGTAAAATACAAATCGAAAGGGTTGAGCTTTTATTTTGGTAAAAGTGGCGGTATTAATTTTTTCAAAACATTCCAAAAGAACAGCAGCCGGGATGTGATGAAAGAAATTAAGGATTTTCCCGTAGAAAAGTATGATTTGATCGTCAACGACTTCGAACCAATTTCAGCTTGGGCTGCGCGTAAGAAGGAAGTGCCTTGTATTTCATTAAGTCATCAGGCGGCTTTGCTTTCTAAAAATGCACCTCGGCCAAAGCTGATCGATCCCTTTGGCGAATGGCTCTTGAAAAACTATGCTCCTGTAAAAGAATATGTTGGGTTTCATTTCGAAGAATACGACAAAAATATTTTTACGCCCGTCATCCGCGCGGCCATCCGCGCAGCTAAAGTTTCCGATAAAGGACATTACACTGTTTATCTTCCGGCCTACGATGATAAAAAATTAGTGCAACGGTTGATGAAAGGGCCTAAGGTGCGCTGGCATATTTTTTCGAAGCACACCAAAACGCCTTACCATGTAGGGCGCATTTCTGTGTACCCTGTTTCGGGTATTGATTTTGTGGAGAGTATCGTTACTTCTTCCGGTGTGTTGTGCGGGGCAGGGTTTGAAACACCTGCTGAAGTGCTGCACATGAATAAAAAATTATTGGTGGTGCCGATGAAAAGCCAATACGAGCAGCATTGCAATGCGGCTGCCTTAAAAAAATTGGGTGTGCCCGTTTTAAAAAAAGTGAAAAAGAAATCAATCAAGAAAATTGCCAAATGGATAGAAGGTGCAAAACCTCTGAATATTTCTTTTCCTGATATCACCGCAGAGGCAGTGGAAAAAATGATGGCGAAGTTTGAGTAAGGCCGTCAGTCAACCGCCTCAAGCATTTCCAGGGTTTTGGATAGCGGATATTCTTTCAGCCCCGGTTTGGCTTCGCTACTTCCCTCTAAACTGATGCCCGCAATCGGCATTTTCAAAACCGCGGCAACATCAACTGTGCCGGTGGGTTTCAAAAAAACTTGAAAGTCTCGGGATATTTCTTCAACCAGTTTGACGGTTGGTGCATCAAGCGAAAGGAATTCTAACTCGATGTATCGGATACTATCTTTTGAATGCAGAAGAATATCTTTTTTGTTTGGCCATTCGCCTATCGGTACCGCCATAAATAATTCATTTCCGATTTTCAAACCACTTGACCTCGCATCTCGTGTTTGAATAAAATCAAAATGGTATTGCGCGATTAGCTCAGGGCCTTCCAGTTCTGCCTCGATGCCGAACTTCGGCCCCGTCACCCACGCGGTTATCTCTTGGTACATTTTTGGATCAATCTGCGAAATGGGGAAGGAGAGGAAATCCACCCCCATGCCTGCGCAATAGCGGGCTTCGCTCAGGTTGGTCACATTGCCTACTTTTACTTTTGTCATCAACATGCCCAAATATTGGAAGGAAAAAAATAACTTTGAGGTGGACGGGAATATTTTTTTGCCGAGGTCGTTGAAGGATTAACTATGAAGGGAAGAAAAGGTTATGTTTTTTGTTTCATCATCCTCGTCATGTGGGGGTGCTCTTCACCCGAGGTGGTGAAAATCTCCGACCAATCGTATTTCCCATTGCGGGTGGGCAACTATCAGATCTATGAGGTGGATGTGGATACCATTAAACAGTTGGTCTGCGGAACGGGTGGAGACAATAAAAGTGTGTTTCAATTAAAAACCCTTGTTACTGATTCCGTTAAGAATTCTTCAGGGGGCTTCAACTACACGGTTCACCGCTACACCCGGCCCGACTCTACGAAAGCATGGGTAAACCTGGACACTTGGGTGGCGCAGGTCAATAGCAACCAGGCCATCGTTAACGAGAGCAATATCCTTTTTTTAAAATTTGTTTTTCCGCTGACCAACAACCTTGCCTGGAATAGTAACTTATACAACAATTTGAATCCCGTTTATGATACCCTAAAAAACGTGGGCCGATCGTATGCACTCGCATCTGGAAAAAAATTTGCATCCACGGTTACCACCCAATACAACAATGTCTCTTTGATTTCACGGGATACCCGTGTGGAGATTTATGCGGTTGCTGTGGGACTGATCTATAAACGGTTGAGTCAGTTGAATTATTTTACTGATGTAAGCTGCTTTGGTCTGAACGAAGTAAAGACGGGCGTGATTTACTCGCAATCCCTGCTCAGCTATGGCCATCAGTAGGATTACCGTTTTTATTCTGGTAGTACCTGCTTTGGCATTTGGCCAGAACCGCTATTTTGTTTCATTCAAAGACAAAACCAACTCGCCCTATTCGATTTCAAATCCACTGCAGTTTCTTTCGCAGAAAAGCATTGACCGAAGATCGCGCGAAAATTTTGTGACCACCGCGGAAGATTTTCCGGTGAACACAGCCTATGTGCAACAAGTAAAGGCGACCGGGGCATCTGTATTTTTTACTTCGCGGTGGTTTAATGGCGTGTTGGTCCAAACCAGTGCATCAACGGCAAACACGATTTCGACTTTGCCATTCGTTACCCAGGTGGAATTGGTGGCTTATGGAACAAGGCTGACCGGTGGCCGAAAAAAATCCAAGGATAAATTTGAGCAAGCGAAGTCGAGCAGCACACAACAGAATCAAGTTCAGAGCCAGATGATCGGTGTTGACAAAATGCAGGCTGCGGGCTTTCATGGTGAAGGAATTGATGTGGCTGTTTTTGATGGGGGTTTCATTGGCGCAAATACGCTTTCAGCGTTTCAGGCGCTTTACCGGGAAGGTCGCTTGAAATCGACTTTTAATTTTGTTAAGAATATAGCCGATGTTTATTCCGATCACTGGCACGGCACCGAAGTGCTTTCCATCATGGCGGGGAATTTGCCGGCCTACCTGGGAGGAATTGATAAAGCAAATTTTTATTTGTACGAAACTGAAGATGTCTCCACCGAATACCGTGTGGAGGAATACAACTGGGCTTTTGCGGCAGAGCGGGCCGACAGCATTGGCGTGGACGTGATCAATTCGTCATTGGGTTACAATACGTTTGATGACCCCACCATGGATTATACCTATCAAAACCTTGACGGGAAAACTGCGATCTCTTCGCAGGCTGCGCGGAAGGCCGTTCAACGGGGAATAGTGGTAGTGAGCAGTGCAGGGAACGAAGGCAACAATCCTTGGCAATACATTGACGTGCCGGCTGATGCGGAAGGCGTAGTAGCCTGCGGGTCTGTTGACGATTCATCTGTCCGCAGTCCCTTTAGTTCCATTGGCCCTACCTCCGATGGCCGCATCAAACCGGATGTGGATGCGGTAGGCAGTGGGGCCGTAGTGATTACATCCGATGGAATAATTTCAACTAATTATGGCACCTCTTTTTCCAGTCCATTGATCGCCTGCTTGGCCACAGGCTTACGCCAGTCGCTTCCTAAATCTACTTCGCAAGAAATATATTATCGCATCATCAAGTCTGCATCGCAAGCTACCCGTCCGGATGATTACCTCGGCTATGGTATTCCGAATTTTACGGGCGCTTTTGAACTGCTCAATTTTACAGACGAATTTGAACTTTACCCTAACCCGATTAGCAATGGGCAGTTGAAAATAATTTTTAAGAACCCGCAAGACCAACCCGTGAACATCCTGGTTTATTCGATGACGGGCCAATCCTTGCTGAACCTCACCGATTCGATTTCGTGGTCTAAAAATCCGTACCCGGTGGACTTCAGTTTGTTCTCCCCTGGAATTTATTTTGTGAAAGTCCAAACTCCCACCTCCAGCAAAACGCTGCGGGTCGTTAGGATAAATTGATATTTAGATTTATAGTTG
Source organism: Bacteroidota bacterium (assembly GCA_043758895.1). Taxonomy (GTDB): domain Bacteria; phylum Bacteroidota; class Bacteroidia; order Cytophagales; family Cyclobacteriaceae; genus ELB16-189. The sequence continues at coordinate 1,308 of JAYVMP010000158.1, read as the reverse complement.
TAACGAATCATAATCAATGTCTATGGCTGGTTCGCTTACAAAAAAAAAGGTGTGGACGAGTATCTTCCAACTGATTGTGCCGCAATGGAAAAAATTCCTCCTTGTGGTTTTCATCGGGCTGCTGGGCACGGGGGCGAACTTGATCGAGCCATTGATTTACCGGGAAGCCATCAATGATGTGGCGGGCTTGTTCATTAAAAGAGTCAAGGACGAAACCCGGCAAAAATATGATCCGCAAGCCGACAGCACCCAGGTTGCGGAAGAAGATGATTCCGGTTTGAGTTTTATCACCGACAAGTTCATTACAAAAAATCCCCATGGCCGGCACCATGTAGCCGGACGTACACCCATTCAGGCCATTCAGACATTGTTAATGGCGGTGGTCATTTTATTTTTTGTCAATCTTTTGGGGCAATTGTTTTTGCTGCTGGGCGAAAACATGAACGTAAAATTGTCGTGCAGCATTGAACAAGGGTTTATTCGAAATACCTTTAGTCATGTCTTGCGGATGCCGTTGGATTTTTTCAGTAAGCGATCCAGCACCGCATTGGCCAAGCAGATTAATCAATCGGAAGAAGTTTCTGGAATTGTCAACGGATTTTCACAACAGATCCTTCCCGAGTTTATCAGCCTGTGCGGCATCTTGTCCATTATGTTTTGGCAAAACGTTACGCTCACGCTGATCTCCTTGGCGGTGATCCCGTTTTATTTATTGATTGCCTGGCGGTCGGCCAATCGGTTAGAGGCGGGGCTATCCAGTTTTTATGATCGATGGGAAGAGGTTTCTGCACGGATGCAAGATGCCCTTTCGGGAATCAAGACCGTTAAACTTTCGGGCGCAGAGCAAAGGGAGGTGGCGCGCTTCTCGCGAATTTCTGATGAGGCATACAATGATTATGTGGTTAGGTCAAAGCTGGCCAACCGGTATGTATTTTGGGAAAACATGCTCACCAGGTTGTCAACGGCATTGGTACTTGGTTACGGTGGGTACCTCACCCTGGAACACCAACTTACCCCGGGAGACGTGGTGATGTTTGTGGCCTACCTGGACCGCCTCTATGGCCCTATTGATGCGCTGGCAAGTCTTTGGGTAAACTTGCAGCAGAACGTAGCATCTATTGCCAGGGCATTCCGGTTGGTGGACCAGAAGCACGAAGAAAAAAAGGGAGAGGATTGGGCGATCAAGCTGGGGAGAGTGGAGTTCAAAAATGTGCGGTTCAGCTATAACAAAGACCGTGAAATACTGAAAGGGCTTTCGTTTACCATCGAGCCGGGCAAAGTTACTGCAGTTGTGGGGACTTCTGGCGC
>JAYVMP010000157.1:0-2036 GCA_043758895.1 Bacteroidota bacterium | reverse complement strand
TGTTGTGGTTTCCTTTGGTTTTCAATTCAAAAAAATCAGGCTTCAAAAGTACGAAAAATTAAAGTTGCCAAAACTGAACAACTATATTTGCAGCCAACCATGAAGTTTGCCCTTCTCCTTTTTGTTTGCTTCCTCTTTGCCAGTTGCTTCAACCAAGGTGATTGCCTCGTGAGTGCCACCAACTACCTGCACTTTCAATTCAAAAAGAATAAAAACCACGCCCTCGACACTTCCATCACCTTCGCCTACTACTCCATTTTTGTTTCCGGCACGGATTCCATCCTGCGTGTCAGGCCATCTACGGCCACCTTGCTGCTGCCGGTGGATGTTAGCAAGGGAACAACTACGTTTATTTTTCACCGGATTAATTCCGATAGCACGATCACCGCTACGGACACGTTGCAATTGGGCTACACGCGGCAAGGCAAGGTGATCTCTCCGGATTGTGGTGCTTTCACTTATTATCAGAACTTAAAAGTTTTAAAAACAAACTTGACCGCCTCCCAGATCAAAATATTCAGTACCAGTTTGCTAAGAGACCCAACCCTTTCAGATATTTCAGCGTATGCTGTCAATTTCCAAATATTTTATTAGTGCCTGTGCTATTTTTTTTTCATTCTCTGCAGCTCATGCACAGCAAAAGAAAGTAACACCCAGGCCGCCCAAAATTGACTACACCCCAACGGGGATCCGCATTGGCACGGACCTGATTGACCTGGGCAAAACGTATTCAGGAAAAACCTTTAAGGGATGGGAAGTCAATGGGGATATTGATTTTTCAAAATATTATCTCGCGGTGGATATCGGATCATGGGCAAAAAATGTATCGTTGAACAACGGCACCTACAATAATTCCGGTAATTATTACCGGGTAGGGATTGATGTTAATTTTCTGGGGAATGATCCCGATAAAAATATGTTCTTCCTTGGCTTTCGGGTTGGGCGTTCACAGTTCAACGAGTCGCTTTCCTATTTGGCCACTTCGCCTCGCTTGTTTGCGTCCTCATCGGGCCAGGTGTCCAATGGGAGTGTGAGCGGTGGTTGGGGCGAAGTTACTTGTGGGTTGCGTGTAAAAATTTGGAAAGGGCTGTGGATGGGCTATACTGCCCGCTTGAAACTAGCTCCGAGCATAAAAGGGGCTCATCCTGCATTGGCTCCGTATGATATGCCAGGCTATGGCATCGTTCAAAAAAACCCTTGGTGGGGTTTCAACTATCAATTATTTTGGCGGTTTGCCTGGAAGAAGGATGTAGTGCTGCCGGCTAAGAAATGAGTAGGCGGTAAGCAGTTACCAGTGGGCGCGGTGCTTTGCTGCCAACCTTACGTCAACGCCTTCAAAAAACCGTTAACTAATTTCTTCTGAACAGGGAATCCACAAACTCCGTCTTATCAAACACTTGAAGGTCATCTACTTTTTCGCCCACACCAATATATTTTACGGGGATTTTAAATTCATCGGAGATGCCGATCACCACACCGCCCTTAGCGGTGCCATCCAACTTAGTAATCGCTAAGCAAGTGACTTCAGTTGCTTTTGTAAATTCTCTCGCTTGAATCACCGCATTCTGCCCGGTGCTGCCATCCACCACAAGAAGCACATCGTGCGGTGCCCCCTGCAATACTTTTTCGATCGAGCGTTTTATTTTTGAAAGCTCGTTCATCAAATTCGTTTTCGTGTGCAAGCGGCCAGCGGTATCAATAATGATCACATCGGCACCTAATTCTATACCTTTTTGTAGTGTCTCAAATGCCACAGCCGATGGGTCGGTGTTCATGCCTTTGGAGATCACCGGCACGCCTGTGCGGTCGCCCCAAAGTTTCAATTGATCTACTGCGGCCGCACGGAAGGTATCGGCCGCGCCCAGCACCACGCTTTTGCCTTTCTTTTTAAACTGTGCTGAAAGTTTGCCGATCGTTGTCGTCTTGCCCACTCCATTTACGCCTACGACCATCAGCACATAAGGCTTTATCCTTGCCGGAGTTTCAAAATCATTTTCTGGGGAAGTGTTATTGTTCTCCGAAAGGAGGGAGGCGAC
>JAYVMP010000156.1:0-20729 GCA_043758895.1 Bacteroidota bacterium | reverse complement strand
CAGCGACTTGACAGGTAATTTGCATGGCCTCCAACCAGCCCCCCGTAAGGAGCAGGACACTAAGGTTGGCGCGGCCTTGGGTTTGCAAATAGTGGTTGATGGAATTAAAATTTTGAGTGGTAATGAGCAGTAAAGAATCCAGGTTTTTGCTGTTCGTTGCCAGCCGGCCAATAGTTTCAATGTCGAAAAACTGGCCGATGTTAAGATCGTTAGCGAGCGACTTGATAGAGGCCAAATATTTAATGCCATCCTGGTTTTGTTGATAAATGTTGGTGTACCCCAGATCGGTACCGTAAATCCCCAAATTGAGAGCTTTTTTATAGTTGCTGTTATACTTGGAGAGGTTATCGGGCGTATTGAGCAGTACAAAATTGTACTTTGTACCAGACTCCTTCAGCAGAACGGAAATCTCCAATGGGCTGGGTATCTGTTGCAAAATGCTGCCAATTACCTCTTCGTTAATGGAGGGGCCTTTTTTGGCCGAATCCAGGCTGTTGAGAAAGGCCTGTTCATCAGGCTTTTTGCCTTTGCCGCAAGCTGCCAGAAGGGCGGCTGCCACTACGCCAATCATTACAATTCTCATAGCTTTCATTGTTGGTTACAAAATTAAAAATTCAGCACTGGTTACAAAACTATTATTTCCTCCGAAATGGCACGGTTACTTTGTCTGGAATGCGCACGTTGCCAAAAAAATCCACAATCCTGCGCAGCCACTCCAAATACAGGGCGAGGTAAAAGAACAACGCCATGAACCAAATAACGACTGTATTAAAGACAAAGGTGCTGACCGAAAGCCCAAGCAGGTCTTTTTCGGGCAGGAAAAAGGCAGTCCGGTAATCCAGAATAGTAGCGGGCCGAGGCTCCTGAAAAATGGGGTTGATCTGCTGGATCAATTTCCCATCGTATTCCAATAGCCTTTCTTTAACTGAAATATTTTTCACTAAATCGCTCAGGCTTTCGTTGTGAAACCTATTCTTTTCATCGTTTACTTTCACTCCGTTCTTTTCATAGAAGGCCATCTTTTTTTCGATTGTGTCAACGTTGAGGTTATAGATTTTTTGATAATGTGTTCGGTAATCCTCAAAATAGGCTTCCAACATCATGCCACGTACCTTTGAATATTTTGGAACAGAGAAGTCTTCTTCAATATTTACCTTTTCAAAACCCGGCCTGTAGGGTTCGGCTTTTAGGTTATCGCGAAGGATTGCCAAATTTTTGGCCACCAATTTCTTTATCGAATCATTTTTGCTCTCCAGGTTTTCCAACAAAAAACGATTGCGCTTTCTGAGTTCATCAGCGAGGTAAGCAGATTTGAAATCTGCCTTCGCCTCTTCCTTTTCATAATGGTAATAGGGAGCTTCGTAGTCGTTGTTCGTAAATTGATAAACCGCCATCGCTTCATAAGCCCAGCGCGAAGCCATGAAGTCGGCCACAATCGGCACCTTGCCTTTGGTGCTGATCAGGCTGTTTAATTTATCAAAGGGAAAAAGGAGGCCGCTCAAAATCATTTGGGGGATGAGCAGCAGTGGAATCATCACGTAAACCGTTACTGCCGAATTGAATGCGGATGAAATATTGAGCCCCAGCACATTGGCAAAGCATGAGGTTGAAAAAAGAACGAACCACATCGCCAGGGTCATGCCATGGATTTCTAAAATAAGATTCCCTACGATCACAAACAGGAGCGTCTGGATGGCCGATAAAAGAAAAAGAATGTTGAGCTTGGAGATAAGGTAACTGTTCCAACTCATGTTAAAAAACGACTCGCGCTTCAAAATTTTTCGATCACGGATAATTTCCTCCGCACTCACCGTCAAACCCATGAACAGGGCAACAATGATCGCCATCAATAAATACGCGGGAAAATTATCGTTAAAACGAAAAATGTACTCTTTGCCGCCTGGCGCACTTTTGTATTTAATAATAAAAGCCAAAATGATGGCCAACAACGGAGCCTCCAGCAAGTTGATTAGCAAGTATTGCTTGTTGCTTAGTTTGGCAAGAAAATCACGTGACGTAAAAATGACCGTCTGCTTAAAGCGGCTCGGAATACGCAACGTACTTGGCGGTGTTTCTTTAACGTCATCAACTTTATACACATTAAACCTGTGCTGGTACATTTCATGCCACTGGGATGGTGTTACCTTTCGCTTGTTGGTAGGTTGCCCGTATTCGTCAACTACTTTTGATTCGATGATATTGAATATCTGTTCCGGGTTCACGTTTCCACAGGTTTCGCACTGGCCTCGGTTGCTGTCCACCTGATGGGTAGCCTTTTTGAAATAGGTTACCGCTTCCACGGGCGAGCCATAATAAGCCGGAAAACCGCCCGTGTCCATGATGATCATCTTGTCAAACATTTTGTAGATGTCGGATGAAGGTTGATGGATCACCACAAAAATCAATTTTCCTTTTAGGGAGAGCTCTTTTAATAAATCAATTACATTTTCTGAATCGCGCGAGGAAAGGCCTGATGTGGGCTCATCCAAAAACAAAATAGCGGGTTCTCTGATTAATTCTAAGGCAATGTTAAGTCGTTTGCGTTGTCCTCCGCTAATTTTTTTATCAAGTACACTGCCTACCGTCAAATCTTTTCGTTGATCAAGCCCCAGGTTTTCGAGCGTGTTCATCACGCGTTGGTTCAATTGGTGTTCAGTGAAATTTGAAAAGCAAAGCTTGGCGTTGTAATAAAGGTTTTGGTAAACGGTAAGTTCTTCGATCAATAAATCATCTTGCGACACAAAACCGATCACCCCTTCGATCTTTTCCTTTTCAGTATGGATATTGAACCCGTTGATTTTGATTTCACCCTTGGATGGCTTCTCAAGCCCAGCGAGTGTTAGCAACAGCGTGGTTTTGCCAGCACCACTGGCGCCCATAATGCCGATCAGTTTTCCTGGGCCTTCCGAGATCACTACATCGCGCAACCCAATCGCTCCGTTTGGGAATTTAAATTCTTCAATGTTGGCGTTGAACGAGAGCTTCGTAGTCTTGATCTCTTCGTTAAAGTTGGCAACCAAATCGCTGTAGTAAAGGGCATCGCCTGCCTGGGTCTTGATGGTGCTGCCATGCGAAAACAAATAGACTTTGTTGGGCTGCATGATAAATCCATTCAACACATTGGATTGGTCGCCCAAGTATTTGGTGAAATACATCTCTACGCTTTTCACGCGCATGAAGATCAACTGTCCTTCGATGTGCGCATGTGAATGTTTTTGCTTTTCAGCCGATTTAGTTTCTGCCTGATTAACTAAAAGGATATCATTAAAATTAAGGCCTTCCACTTTTTGCGCAATAATGAAAGTCTCTACCAATTTGTATTCCTCCTGGCCAATGTTAAAAACGGTTGAAACGGTGTTGATAATTTCAATTCGCTGAGGTGTGAAATTTTTGTCGGAACCAATCAGTTCCAATAGTTTGGTGAGAACAACAACCTTTTGCTTTTGGGTAAGTGTTTTATTGATTTTTTTACATAGCCCAAGAGTCTTAACCGAATCTCTTACCGAAGTGAGCTTGTTCTTTTCTTCGTCTCCGCCTCCCTGCTTACTATATCCCGAAAAGTCATCGTACAACGTCAGGTACTCCTTGACCGTATCCTGATCAAGCTCTTGCTGAAAGAAATTGATAACAAATTGACGCTCATTTTCAGTTACACCACCATCTTGCTTCGTGATAATGGCAAACAGTTGCGTGAGCGCTTTTAAGATTTCCTCACTCATCTTATACGTAATTCAAAATTCGAAATTTAAAATTCAAGATTGTTGTGCTCTTTCGATTTTGAATCTTGAATTTAATAGGTTTTGAATTCAAAAGGGATCTCGACCAATTCAGAAAATTCCTGGCCGGCTTCTTCCATATCCTCATCGTCATCGTGGAAATACCAAAGGATTTTCATCCCTTTGATTTCTTCGAGCGCGGATAGCACATCAAGGATCAGTTTCGAAGATGCCGTGTTGAAATACTCGAGTTTGAGAACAAAGTCGGTTGATGCGTTGGGCTCAGCAGCATACGAGCTTATCCAATCCAGCACGGGGCGATAAAATTCGGCAGAGTCTTCCGGCAGCGAACGTCCGCTGATTTCAAAAATTCCGTTTTTCTTATCAAGTAGGATGTTAGGGGTATCTTCGGTCCCTTTTAGATTGAGGATTTCCATGATTGATTCTGTTTATAAGTTTTTTTATTTATTCTTTTTCGCGAGAAATATTCACTTTAAGGCAAAAGAAATCGTGGCTGCTGTCCATTTCAGCAAAAGTAAACTCCAGCTTCTCTCCCGATTTGCGCGCCATGTCAACGAACCCCAATCCTGCTCCGCCTTTTTCAGAAATTTGGGTATTTTTAATGATCTCCTTATACATTTCTTTCAGCCCTTCTTTGTCCTTGCCATTGAGGTCGTTCAGGTTGGCCGAAAGTTTGGCAACTCGATCTTTAGGAATAGGGTTGCCCGTGAGCACACAATACTTTTTTTCATCCTTGCTGATCATGAAGATGGCACTTTTGCTGATGAGCGAGCCGGCCTGAAGTCCTTGCTCACTGCTGTGCTTCACAATGTTCTGAAGTGCCTCGACCATCACGTTGAACACTTTGCGTTTGGTGCCCGAGTCTTCCCCGGAAGAATCCAAGTTTCTTTCCGCCATCGAAAGGATCGATTTGGTAGTTTCCTGGGTGAAGTCGCCTTCATAAACCAGGATCAGTTTCTGCGCCATCATGGTGCGGTGCAGGTCGTAGATAAAATTCATTGCTTTTGGGGTTTGAAGTTCCAATTTAAAATTTAAAATTTAATTCCTATCAATAGTACGTCATCCGTTTGCTTGTGTTCGCCTTTCCAAGCTTCCCACTCCGCATCAAAAACTTTGGCCGCTCCTTGCATCGGGTTGTTGTGTTCCCGTTCAATAATCTCCCGGATCTTTTTTGGGCCAAATTTCCGAACCTCCGGCCCACCAAACTGATCAGGGAACCCATCGGAGCTGAAATAGAACGAATCGCCCTTGCCCAGCTCAAGTTTTGTGGTGGTAAAATTGGTTTGATTTTTATAAATGCCTCCTCCGATCGGAAATTTATTTCCCTTCACCTCACCCATCGCTCCGCCTTTCATAAAATACAAGGGCCGGTGTGCGCCTGCATATTCCACCGTGCGTGCTTCCGTATTGATGCGGCAGAGCGCAATGTCCATACCGTCTTTCGTGGCCGAATCATCTTGGTCCTGGCGCAACGTTTGGGTGACACCTTCATCCAGCAAATCCAAAATTTTGCCGGGCTCGGTAATTTTCCGGCTGCGAACAATATCGTTGAGCAAGAAATAGCCGATCAACGAAAGCAAAGCACCCGGAACCCCATGGCCAGTGCAATCCACGGCCGCGATGAAAATATCGTTTTTGATTTGCACAAACCAGGGAAAGTCACCGCTCACCACATCCCGGGGTTTGTACAAGATAAAGGAATCGGGAAGCGTTTTATTGATTAGCCGTGTGTTGGGCAAAATTGCGTTTTGAATCCGCTTGGCGTAATTGATGGAGTCGTTGATTTTTTTGTTTTTGTTTTGAATCTCCAACTCGATTTCCTTGCGCTCGGTAATGTCATGCGACACCACCAGTACGGATTCAATATTTTTTTGCTCGTCAAACTCGGGAATGGCATTCACCTGCATGATGCGCTTGCCCAGTTCCGTTGGAAAATCCATTTCGGAGGAGACCGTTTCCTGCGAAGCGTTGACCTGCTCTACAATGGCAAGCCATTGGTCGAGGATGACGGCATCCAGGGCAGATTCTTTGACCCTTTTGTTCAGGAAATGCTTCGGTGATTTGCCGGTATATGACTCTATGGTCGGGTTGATGTACGAAATGGAGTCGTGCTCGAGGCGCGCGATCAAGTCCGGAGAATTTTCTGAAAGGGCCTGCATCTTGCTGCGCATGCGCTGTTCTTGCTCCGCCCTTCTCCGTTCGGTGATGTCGCGTGAGTTAAGGATAAAGCCACGGATGGCACGGTTGCTCATGAAGTTCGTTCCTGTGGCTTCCAACCAAATATAGTTTCCATCCTTGGCCTGGTACTCCAACTGCACCGTGATTTTTTCCTCTGGTTTTTCGCGCAAGTTCTTGAAAAGACCCTGGGCCACTTCAAGGCTGTTGGGGTGAATTTTATCCAGATCACTCTTTCCTTGCAATTCCTTCTGGCTGTAGCCAAGAATGGATTCCACCGATGGTGATACATAGCGGACCGTGGCATCTTCTTCGTAAATGGTGATGACCTCGGAGGCATTCTCCAGCAGCAACTGCATCCGTTTTTGGGTCTGGTTTACTTCCTCCACTTGCTCTTCGAGCAGCACATTGCTGCGTTTGAGCTCTTCGCCAGTGGCCTGCATCTCTTCTGCATTTTGCCTGAGCACTTCCTGCTTCTCCTGAAGTTCATTACTTAATTGTTGGGCTTCGGCCAACAGCTTCCGGGTGCGCTCATTTACTTTGATGTTGAATATCGTGCGGGCCAATATCACGCTAAGTTCTTGTACAAATTTTACTTGCGAAGCATCAAATTTTTTCATGCCCGCAAATTCCACCAAACCATAAACTTCTTCGTTGGTAATCAGGGGCACGATCAAAATACATTTTGGTTTTTGCTCGCCCAAAATGCCCGAGGTAATGGACAGGTAATCATCGGGGATTTCTGTGCGGAGGATAAAATCCCTTTCGGCTGCCGCCTGGCCTACCAAACCTTCCGCAAACCGGAATGATTTTTTTAAATATTTTTTTCGGCTGTAGGCAAAGCTTGCACTGATTTCGATGAGTATCTCATTGGTATCAGCTTTATTCACATCATAGAATACCCCTTGAATCGCCCCAATTTTTTCTGCAATAAATTTGATTACTTCGTCACCGAGTTGATCTAAGGTATCATGTGCCCGCAATATTTCGGCTGCTTCGGCCACCCCGCGCACAATCCAGTTGCGCTCGGTATCCCTTTTTTCATTTTCGATGAGATCATCACGCATGTGAATAAGTGCCTGGCCCAACGAATCATTGTCGCTCACCGGTTGAAAGGGTGCGTCTAATTTTCCTTCGCCCACACTTTTTGCAAACTCCGCGCTGCTTTTCAGGGTTTGCACCAAGGAGTTTACTTTGTCGGACATTTGCCCAAATTCATCGTTGGAGCCTGTGCTTACATTTTCGGGCAAAATCCCCTTCGACACGAGGTCAAGGGTATTTCCCATGTCGTTTAATGGTTGTGTCAGCGAACGCGACAAGAGCATGGCGGCAGCCCAGGCGATCAGAAGGAGTGCCATCCCTCCCGCAAAATAAATTTCAATTAGGTCACGGCCTTGGCCTTTGATTTCATCGGTATCGATCTTGACCACCAAACCCCAGCCGGGCTTACTAATTTTTCTGAATACTTTCAATGTTTCCTTGCCGCGATAATCCGCACTAATGTTGGACCCATTTTGCCCGTCCATCGCCATCTGCATCTCACGGCTTACTTTGCGGTTGGCATCCAATGGTTTTAAGAATGCTCCGGGGTCGTTTCTTAGGGGGCTTACAATAATTATTTTTTGCGATACCGGATCGATTTGTGCAAGGTAACTTTCTCCTGTCTGCCCAATATTTCCATCAGTGAGCTTCCTATAGATTGCATCGAGGCTTATTTTAAAAGCGATGATTTTATTTTCGAGGGAAGCCGCGCCAAAAATGAAATAGTTTTCGTCAACTTTTTGCACTGCGCTGAATGACAAGCCAGTGGGTGCACGGTCAAAGAAGTTTTTATCTAATGTAGCGAGGATTTGACCCTTGCCGTTAACAGGGTCAGTAGAGGCAATGACCGATCCATTTTTATCTGTAAGATAAACCTCGTTGAAGTTGTAGATTTCTTTGATGTGCGTCAGGGTATTGGCTAAGGAGTCAGGACTGGCCTTGAGTTGGTTTTTTAATTGCTCCGAACCTTGCAAGAATTTTATGGTGGTGCCGATGTGGTCAAAAAAATAATTCAGCATTACCGCCTGCTGATCGGCAATGGCTGCAATACTCGAATTAAGTTTATCGCGCTCGGCTTTTACATTTATTTGATAAGTAAATATGGCGAACGCTAAAACTACAAGAGCTACGAGGGCTACAATTAACCCCGTGATCTTTGTTCTGATTTTTATATTTCTAAACATACAAATTGCTTCAACTGATCTCTGCTAAAAGTGTACCTGCCTCCAGTGCCCGCTTGCGATCAGCCTCTGAGATGGCGGTGAAGGTGGCCACTTCGATGACACCCGTAACTTCATCTTCTTTTTTTAATGGAAGAAGGAATAGGAACTTTGGGAGGGCTGTGCCTAAGCCACTTTCAATGCATGCTGCATACCCCTCGGGCAACTCATCCAAATAAAGGCTTTTGCCAGAGGCCGCAACTTGCCCGATCAATCCTTCGCCCAGTTCAAATGACGGGGTTTTTTCACCCTCAGCTAAGACTAAAGCAAAACCGTTTTTTAATTCAAGTGATTTTCTTTCGCCTTTGGTTTGGGCCAAATACAAAGCACCTTGCCCGGCATTCAATTGATCGCACAGTTGCTGAAGGCCTTGCTGTCGTTTTTCTTCCACTGTTTTTGCTTTCTTTAATGCCTCGCGAAGTGCATTCACATTGAATGAGCCTTGCGAATAGCTGGTACTGGTACCTGAACCTTGCTGATCCGATAAGTTTTCTGTTTTTTTATCGAGGTAAACGATGATTTCTTTTTTCGAAAGATGCAGGTAATGAATGGCAGCGTAGCAAAAAGCAAAGACAAGGCCAATGGCTACAACTAGTTTGCTATAGACACCTGCGGCCCTGCCCGAGTCGATCATCCCACCTTGGTACACCAGGTCATTGGGCAGTGTGAACAGGAAATAAGCCGTGAGCAAGACGGCCGCAAAGAAGCAAATCACTGCTGCTCTGGTCACCCTGGCCGGATCTTTAAAAAACTGTTTTAATTGCTCGATCATCGGTAATGCTTATCTAATTCGTTCATCAAACTTACAATATCATCTACTTTTAGCACATGGTCAATTTTTGTTAAGTTCATGGCCGCCCTGGGCATGGTATCGATCATGCACTCGGTGGGCTCTTGCACAATGGTAAGGCCGCCTTTGTCTTTAATGTGCTTCATGCCCAAACCGCCATCCCTGTTGGCACCCGAAAGCAAAATACCAATCAACTTCTCGCGGTAAACATACGCAGCCGTTCCCAATGTAATATCAATGGCCGGCCGTGAATTGTTCATCATTTCTTCGGTGCTCATCGCAAAATAATTTCCCAGTTCTACCGACATGTGGTAGTTCGAAGGAGCCAAATACACGCCTCCTTTTTTAATCTGCTCCTTATCATACGGTTCCACTACGGGAAAAACACTTTTCAACGACAATGCCTCCACAAACCCATTGCGCACATGCTTGAGCCGGTGCAGGCACATGATGATGGGGAGCGGAAATGTTTTGGGCAACTGAGACAATATCTTTGCAATGCCTTGAAAACTTCCTGCCGAGCCCCCAATCGCTATGGCCTTGTAACTGCTATTTAGGTTGAACCTGTTCATCGGCTCCGGCCTAATCTTTTATTTTTTTATAAACCTTCTCCTCACTGTTTACTACCAAAAAGCGGTTGGCCACATCACACCAAATCAACGACTCTTTGGATCCTATAGCGAGGTATCCATATTTGAACAAACTTTCATGAAATTTTTTCAGCACCTCGTTTTGCAACGATTGGTTGAAGTAGATCATCACGTTGCGGCAAAGGATTAAATCAAATTTATTAAAAACATCGCCCAGCACTAGATCATGCTTGCGGAAGGTGGCATTGGCCAGCAATCCCTTATCGAAGGTTACCCTTCCATTCTCCTCTTTGCAATAGTCTTTTAACGTCCACTTTCCCTCAAACCGGATATAGTTTTTTTCGTTTAGTTCCATATTTTTGATGGAATAGGAAGCCATCTTGGCCTTTTCAAGAATGGTGGTATCAATATCGGTGGCATAGAGTGCCACATCGTTGTGGATGCCCATTTCACGGAGCAAAATGGCCATTGAAAGTACTTCTTCGCCCGAAGAACAGCCCGCATGCCAGATATTAAAGGTCTTATGGTTGAGCAAAATACCCGGGATGATTTCATCGCGCATCACCCGCCAGAAGCCAGGGTCGCGAAACATCTCGGTAACGTTTACGGTAAGTTCGTCCAGAAATTCGTTAATAAATGCTGGCGATTCATTTAATTTTCTAAGGAGGGATTCGATGGAAAGGTTCTTTAACTCCAGAATGCGCAACATTCTTCGTTTAAAAGAGGACATCGCGTAATTCCTGAAGTCGTAGCCATACTTGGTGTGGATCAACTCCGTAATTCGCTTCAGATCTGCTATATCAATGTCTTGTATCACCATTTGGATTTTGGACGGGCTTCAAAGAAAAGCAAAAATAGCCTTACCTTAATAGTTTGAAGCGCAGAATATGGGAGAAATATTACATAAGTCAACTCACACGACTAAACACCTAAAGTAGCGGGCATCCTGATGTTGAATTTTGAGTCCCCGGTACAACATCATTGAAACGAGTGAATCTGCATGGCAAGCCTATCCTTCCAGCGCATCTTTTGAAAAGCTGAAAGGCAAAAGCACCGCGGCACTTGGTGCCTTGATCCACTTTTTGTCTGGGCCTAGCATAATCAGTTCAATCGGCTTATGTTGCCTTTCTTCGAATTCAAGCAGCACCTGCCTGCATGATCCGCAGCAGGTGGCCGGAGTGAGGTCTTTGTGATTTTTTTTGTGGGCTACTACTGCCATCTTCATAATTTTCTTTTCCGGATGCAGGGCCGAGGCGGCATATAAGGCTACGCGCTCGGCACACATGCACAGCGGATAGGCCGCATTTTCTTGGTTAGTGCCGGAAATGATTGAGCCATCCTCCAAAACGAGCGCTGCGCCCACACAAAATTTGGAGTAAGGCGCATACGAATAGGCTGTAGCCTCCTTCGCTTTGTGGGCCAAGTACTTGGATTCGGAGTCGAGGTCTTCGAGGTGGTTAAAGGATTCGAGGGATTTCATAACAGGGAATTAATTGCTGCGCTTCGATAGGGTTCAAAATTTAAACTCAAGATCAAGCCCATCTTATAAAAGTAGAAGTTTTATCCTGATTTCTAAATGGCAAAAATGGTACAATTCTCATTCTATGCGCTTGGCGTGCAAAGGCTACATCCAAAAATTTCTAAATGCCTCTCCTTTTGAATTACTTTGTCAAATGAAAAATATTTTGGTGCTGGGAGCCGGCCGCTCTGCCTCGGCCCTTATTTCTTATTTAATTAAAAATGCAGAGGCCAGCGATTGGCACGTTACCGTTGGCGATGTTTCTGAGGCTTCTGCAAAAGATCGGGTTGGCGCTTGGTCCAGGGCGAAGGCCATCTCTTTTAATATGGAGAATTCGGAATCAAGCAGGACAGCGATCGCCCAAGCTGATGTGGTCATCTCCATGATCCCCGCGAGCTTGCATCCCCTGGTGGCCAAACTTTGCCTTACAGAAAAAAAACATTTACTCACCGCGAGTTATGTTTCGGACGAAATGAAAAACCTGGATGCCGAAGCAAAGGCAAAAGGCCTTTTGTTTTTGAACGAGTGCGGACTTGACCCGGGCATCGACCACATGAGTGCCATGCAAGTGATCGACAAAATAAAATCGAAAGGGGGCACGGTCATTTCTTTTGAGTCATTCACAGGGGGGTTGATTGCGCCCGAGACGGATCTGGAAAACCCGTGGCGTTATAAGTTTACCTGGAACCCGCGCAATGTGGTGCTGGCTGGCCAAGGCACAGCTAAGTTTTTGCAAGAGAATAAATTCAAGTACATACCTTACCAACAGCTCTTTGCACGGACTACGCCTATTTCTGTTCCCAACTTTGGCGATTACGAAGGTTATGCCAACCGCGATTCGTTAAAATACGTGGAAGCCTATGGCTTGCAAGATTGCAAAACCATATTGCGCGGCACGCTGCGCTATAAAGGGTATTGCCAAGCATGGAATGTGTTGGTTCAACTTGGCTGTTGTGATGATTCCTATGCGATGGAAGGGGTGGGAACGATGACACATCTGGATTTTATTGGTTCGTTTTTGGATGTTGATAAGAATATTGAAGGAACAATCTGCCACCGTTTTAGCATTTCTCCTGAAGGAGAAGAGATGAAGCGTTTGCGCTGGACCGGATTGTTCTCCGAAGAAAAAATAGGTTTGGAAAAAGGAACCCCTGCACAACTTCTCGAACACATCCTGAACAAAAAATGGAAACTCGTTCCGGGCGACAAAGATTTTATTGTGATGTGGCACCGCTTTACCTATTTGCTCAACGGGGAAGAAAAAGAAATACAAGCTTGGCTGACGACCACGGGTGAAGACGAAACACAGACGGCCATGGCCAAAACCGTAGGCTTGCCACTCGCCCTTGCCTGCAAACTTTTGCTCCAGGATAAAATCAAGATCAGGGGCGTGGCGATCCCATTACAAAAAGAAATTTATGAGCCGATTTTGATTGAACTCAAACAATTGGGGATTAGATTGGAAGAGAAGGTTAATAAAGGTTAAACAACTCCCTCAACCTTGTTTTCTTTAACATCCTTTGCCCGGTCTTGCCCGTGGCGATGATGCGATCTCCCACTTTCGCTTCGATCAGGCAGGTCAATTCATTCTTTTCAATCTTTTCAATGGTGGCAGTGAACAAAATTTCTTCACCCACAAAGGCCGGGCTCCTGTGCTCGATGGAAAGCATTGTGCCTACACCTTCTTCGTCTATGTCTTTCATCTCTAAAAAGAACAATCTCGATGACCATTCAAAATCGCGCGCGAGGGAAAAGGTAGAACAGACCCGGTGCAACAACTCGCCATTAAAAATAGCACAATCGCTTTCTTCAATAATTCTTTTGAAGGATTTTTTGTTGCCCGGTTGGTAACTGATTTTCACAGGAAAAATAAAGGTAGTTCAAATAACTGAAGTCGCACAAACCGTAAGTCTTAGTGGCTTTGGGCCTTACCGGCAAAAATTAAAATGCGAATCTGAGTCACAAAGACACCAAGTCACTAAGGGCTCACCACAAAAACTAAAAAAATATCTCTTCGTAAAATCAACTACTACGTGAAAGTAAATTTTTGCTTTTGGTTAAACCCATTTATAAAAAAAGGGCATCGCCAAAAGCAATGCCCGATTCCTATTTCAATTTATTTCTTCAGCAAATCCCTGATCTCGGTCAGCAACTGAATATCAGCGGGTGGAGGTGCAGGAGCCGCTGGCTTTGCCTCTTCCTTTTTCTGAGCAGCATTCATTCCTTTGATGATGAGGAACAAGATAAAGGCAACGATAATGAAGTTGATCACGGCAGAAAGAAACACGCCATACTTCACCGTACCCAATATGGTAAGGTCGTTCAGGTGAGAAAGGTTAGCTGCCTCTAATGCGGGCTTCAATAGCAGGGGGGTAATCACATCGTCAATCAATGAGCCCACTATTTTGCCAAAGGCACCGCCAATGATCACACCCACGGCCAGGTCAACTACATTGCCACGCATGGCAAAAGATTTGAATTCTTTTAACATAAAGTTTAGGTTTGGTTTCTTAGGAACGCTAAAATAACTAAATGATTCTCTTGAACAAGAACCAAAAAAAAATTGATTTCTATTGAACCACTTTCAGTTGGTTACGAAGCCCGCGAAAGCCAACCAGTTCAGTACCTGCATGACCGACAAACATCTTGGCATCTACCTTTACGGGAATTTGGTTGCCATCCGCAGAGAGCCAGGCGGTCACAGAATTTTCGCCCCTGAACAGTTGGTTGTCGGGCATGATGGGGATTAATTTATAACAGGGAATTTTCCCGATGTCGGTTTGCACGGTTTCCTTGCCATAGAAAATGATTTTGAAATGATACGCCTTATCTTCAAAAAAACCGGATACCGTTAGCGTGTCCTTCAATTTATATTTCGAAAAATCAATGATGCGAAGGTACATGAACCCCGCCACGATGTCGCGCACATTGTCGGGTGTGGAATACCTTTTCGGAGTACCAAATTTTCCCGTTTTTTTATCGGCCACCAGCACTAGGGCCTCATCTCTTTTGTGATCGTAAGTTATTATTTCATTAAGGCTGGAAGGCCCCTCACTAAGCCTGCGGTAAGATTCATGAGTTACCAACTCGCTGGTGTCAACATAAGCGCCCCAGTTGTCATTCACTTTTGAAATCCAAGTGGCCATGCCAAGGGTGTGCATATAGGCATCCACTTTATAACAAGTCCGATCGTTTTTTACATGCAGGTTTTTATCTACCGTGGTGGTGCCTTTACCCACGGTAAAATTCCACAGATACATTCTGTAGTCCAATTTCTCGCCAGTGGAAATGGTATTGTTTCTGTAGCTATAGGAAGCTGAATCGCGCGCTTGCTTAAAAGCGAAACCTATAATTACAACTGCCAATAGTGAAGCCAAACGCATACGCAAATTTAATTTTTGTTACCCAGAGAAACAATGGCCTTAATTGTTACCAGATTAAACGATTAATTAGAACCATCTCAAAAATGTCATCGTCATTGGCAACGAAGTGAAAGCATCCCCAATTCGGAACTTCAATAGGGGGTTGCTTCGGTCGCTCCTCCCTCGCAAATACGTTTTTTTTGAGGTGGCCTCTAATAACGGCTACACCGATACATTATTCTCGCGCAAGGCATCGTTCAACGAAGTCTTTTTGTCGGTGCTCTCTTTTCTTTGGCCAATGATCAGGGCACACGGAACTTGAAATTCTCCAGCCGCAAATTTTTTGGGGATAGTGCCTGGAATAACAACCGAACGAGGCGGTATAAAATTTTTATACTCCATAGGCTTTGGTCCTGTTACGTCAATAATTTTAGAGCTACCGGTAAGCACCACGTTCGCGCCAAGCACCGCTTCGCTGCCAATTCGCACCCCCTCCACGATGATGCATCGTGAGCCGATGAAGGCGTTATCTTCAACAATTACAGGCGCGGCCTGCACCGGCTCCAGCACGCCACCAATACCCACTCCCCCACTGAGATGAACATACTTACCGATCTGCGCACAACTGCCCACCGTAGCCCAGGTGTCCACCATTGTGCCTTCGTCCACATAAGCACCAATGTTCACGTACGAAGGCATCATGATCACACCTTTATTTAGAAACGATCCATGGCGCGCAATGGCGTGAGGCACCACGCGCACGCCCAACGCTTTATAATTTTTTTTCAACGCAATTTTATCGTGAAACTCAAACGGCCCAACTTCAATGGTTTCCATTTGCTGGATCGGGAAATACAGGATCACTGCTTTTTTAATCCACTCATTTACCTTCCATCCGTTCTCTGATGGCTCGGCCACTCGCAGTTTGCCTTTGTCCAATTGATCGATCACCTCACGAATGGCGGATTGAACTTCAGCGTGCTTTAGTAGCGCGCGGTTGATCCAGGCCTTTTCGATTTGTTCTTGAAGTTGCATTTTATGTTTTACTTTTAAACTTAGATGCAAGAAATGAAAAAAAGGAGAATAGTCCTTGCCTCACTTTTAAAACCAGTGAACGACACGCGCATGTACGAAAAAATGGGCGCGTCATTGGCTCGCTCAGCGAACCATGAAGTTTACCTTATTGGCTATCCTTCAAGTTTGCCAATAAACGATTTGAACATCCATTTTTATAGTTTACCAAGATTCAAAAGGATTAGCCTGGGCAGGTGGTGGTCAAGACTTAAAGTATTACTTTTTACTATTAAAGTGAAACCTGAATTATTCATAGTTACTACCCATGAATTACTGATAGTTGCAATCGTGATCAGAATATTATTTGGCACTAAAATAATCTACGATATTCAGGAGAATTATTGGAAAAACATCATTTACACCCACGCTTTTCCTAAGCCTTTACGAATCGTGGTTGCCTCCTTGGTGCGACTGAAGGAATGGATTACTTCTCCCTTTTATGCGCAGTTTTTATTGGCCGAAAAATGCTATTCGGAGGAGTTGGGTTTTTTAAGAAATAAATATTTAATTGTCGAAAATAAATGCCTGATCCCGCCAGGCTTTCATCGGAAACCAGCTGAAGATTTCATCCAATTGATTTTCACCGGAACCCTTGCTGAAAGTACGGGAGTTCTTCAGGCCATCGATCTGGCCAAAAAACTGTTCGCGCTCGAACCGAAAATCAGATTGACCATTGTTGGGCATTGCCTTCAGCTGGATGTCCTTCAAAAGATTGAGCAAGCAGTTCTTCAAAACCCATTCATAAGTTTGGTTGGAGGAAATAAATTAGTTCCACATCCGGTTATTATGAATGCCATTTCAACCTCAAATTTTGGAATCATTTATTATCCACCTTCCCCGCATACTCAAAATAAAAATCCAACCAAGCTATTTGAATACCTGGCATGTCAACTCCCCATTCTATTGCAAAACAAAAAAAAATGGGTGGCCATGTGCGCTCCATGTCATGCCGCTGTTCCTATTGATTTTGATCAAATCGACATAGAATCAATCCTACAACAAATCACTTCAAAAGACTTCTACTCCAAAGAGCCTGTTGATGTAAGTTGGCAGATTGAACAAGAAAAGCTAATAAACCTGATCAACCACATTTTTTAGGTTCGCCTAAATTATTACTTTTGTTAACCAAACTTATTAGGATGCCCAGCTTCACGGAAGAAAACTATCTCAAAGTCATCTACCACCTTTCAGCTGCAGGCACTAACCCTGTGCTGACCAATGATTTGGCCGAGGCCATGAAAACAAAAGCCGCATCGGCCACCGATATGGTGAAGAAACTTTCCATCAAAAAATTCATTTCCTACAAGCGGTATTATGGGGCAAGCCTCACACAAAAAGGCAAAACCGAAGCCTTGACGGTGATCCGCAAGCATCGGCTGTGGGAAACTTTTCTGGTTCAAAAACTGGATTTTTCATGGGATGAAGTTCACGAAGTAGCGGAGCAACTGGAACATATCCAATCAAAAAGGCTCATCGAGAAAATAGATGAGTTCCTCGGCTACCCTAAAACCGACCCGCATGGCGACCCCATTCCTGACCGCAAGGGCAAACTGCAACAACAATCTACGATTGCCTGCCACCAGTTGAAAGAAGGGAAGCAAGCAGTGATCACAGCCGTGAAAGATTCCGATTCTTCTTTGCTAAAACTGTTGGATAAGATTGGGGCCAAGCCCGGAAAGAAAATCAAAGTTCTTGCACGCGAAACTTACGATGAATCACTGGAAGCTATTTTGGACGGGCACAAAGTCTTTCTTTCAAAAGAAGTATCAAAAAATATTTTAGTGACGGAATAAGATGAACGGAGCATCAACCCAACGGAAATCATTAAGCGAAGTGCACGCTTCGGTGGATGTTACCAACCACCGGGGATGGAGAAAACTGTTGGCGTTTCTTGGCCCGGCTTATCTCGTTAGTGTCGGCTACATGGATCCGGGCAACTGGGCTACAGACATTGCGGGTGGAAGCAAATTTGGCTATGCACTTATTTGGGTCTTGTTCATGTCAAACCTCATGGCGTTACTCTTACAAAGTTTAAGTGCTCGCCTCGGGGTAGTCCGTCAACTCGATTTGGCGCAAGCATCGCGCACCACCTATCACCCCATGGTAAATTTTTGCCTGTGGGTACTGGCAGAAATCGCCATTGCCGCCTGCGACTTGGCCGAAGTGCTGGGCATGGCCATCGGATTAAAATTATTATTTGGTCTCTCCTTGATTTGGGGCGTGAGCTTAACGGTACTTGACACGCTGTTGCTGTTGATCCTGCAAAGCTACGGCATGCGCAAGATCGAGGCGTTCATTATTGGCTTAGTGGTCATCATCGGTCTTGCATTTTTTATTGAAATGCTTTGGGCCAAGCCGGCACTTGGCCAAATTGCAAAAGGCTTTATTCCTTCTTTGCCCAATGATGAAGCGCTATACATTGCTATCGGAATCATTGGCGCGACCGTGATGCCTCACAATCTGTACTTACATTCTTCGCTGGTGCAAACACGAAGGTTTGATACGAGTGAAAGAGGAATTTGGTCGGCTATAAAATACAATCTTATTGATTCAACCATCGCTTTGAATGCAGCTTTTTTTGTGAACGCGGCCATTCTGATTTTAGCAGCCTCCACTTTTTTCCGGGCGGGTATGTATGAGGTCTCTGACATTCAGGATGCCTACAAATTCCTTGCACCATTGGCAGGAACCAATTGGGCCTCCCTCTTATTCGGCATAGCCTTAGTTGCTGCGGGGCAAAGTTCAACCATCACCGGCACATTAGCTGGCCAGGTGGTGATGGAAGGTTATTTGAACTTGCGCATTGCTCCCTGGCTTCGCAGGCTAATCACCCGGGTGATCGCGATCACTCCCGCTTACTTTGTGATTATAGTTTACGGGGAAGCAGAAACGGGTGCTTTATTGGTATTGAGCCAGGTAATCCTAAGCCTTCAACTCGGTTTTGCCATCATACCCCTTATCCACTTCACGAGCGATAAGGAAAAGATGGGCGTATTTGTAATTAAAAATTGGATGAAGGTTTGTGCATGGGCTATTGCGGTCATCATCATCTCGCTGAACGTAAAATTAGTCGTGCAAGAAATTGTTCATTGGTTAAGCATCAGTGGCAAACACCAGTGGATGATTTGGGCTTTAGTTATACCAAGTTGCTTTGCTACTGGTGCGCTACTCCTTTACATTGCCTTCAAACCCCTGCTCGATCAGCGCAGACAGGATAAAAATATTATTCCTCATGGTACAGCCACAGACCTTAGTAAATTGATAAACCCTGAATACAAAAGAATTGCCATCACCATTGATTTCAGTTCGGTGGACAGCAAGACGATCCAAAGTGCAATAGCGCAGGGCGGGCGGCAAGCTTCCTATATTTTATTGCATATTGTGGAAACAGCCGGGGCCATGTGGTATGGGAGTGAAATTGCAGACCGCGAGGCGGATGAAGATGCTACCGGGTTAAAAAATTATTCTGATCAATTGCAGCAGCAGGGCTACCGGGTAAAAATAAAAGTGGGGTATGGCAATCCCAGGCGCACAATACCCGAGATTGTCAACGTCTTTGATGCTGATTTACTCGTGATGGGTGCCCACGGGCACCATTGGGCCAAGGATTTGATCTTTGGCACTACCGTGGACATTGTGCGGCACCGCGTGAAAATCCCTGTGCTGATCGTTCGGTAGTTCTCTTTAACTTTGCCAACCCTCTGATTTTTTGAATTTTAAATTTTAATCTTGAATTCAATTGATGAACCCATCGTGGCACTCGCCACCGCGCAAGGCATCAGTGCCCTGGCTGTAATCCGCCTTTCGGGAAAAGATTGCATCGCTATCGCACAAAAAGTTTTTAAAGGGAAAGATTTAACGAAACAGGCTTCGCATACACTCCATTTTGGTACCCTGCAGGACGGAGAAAAAAGCATTGACGAGGTTTTGGTTTCTGTATTTAAAGAGCCCCACTCTTTTACAAAAGAAAACTCCATTGAGATTTCATGCCACGGGTCTCCGGTTATCGTAAAGGAGATAATTAAAGTATTGTTGAAGAATGGAGCCCGGCTCGCTACTCCTGGCGAATTTACCAAACGTGCTTTTCTCCATGGACGCTTCGACCTGGCGCAGGCCGAAGCCGTAGCCGACATCATCCATGCGGAAACAGATAATGCACGGCAGGCCGCCCTCAATCAAATGCGCGGTGGGTTCTCGAAAGAAATTCAGCACCTGCGTGAAGAGCTCATTCATTTTGCTTCGCTGATTGAATTGGAACTCGACTTTGGGGAAGAAGATGTGGAATTTGCCAAGCGCGATGATTTAAAGAAACTGATTTACTCCATCCGGTCATATCTATATTCTCTCCTTCACTCCTTCGATCAAGGTAATGTCATTAAGAACGGTGTGCCTACCGTAATTGCCGGAAAACCTAATGCCGGAAAGTCAACGCTGCTCAATGCTTTGTTGAATGAAGAGAAAGCCATTGTGTCCGATATTCCCGGCACTACCCGCGATGTGATCGAAGACGAGATGATGTTGGGCGGCATCAGCTTTCGCTTTATGGATACCGCTGGCCTGCGCGAAACCACAGACGTGGTGGAAGCCATTGGTGTTGCGCGCACGCGCACGCGCCTGCGCAATGCGTCATTGATTTTATATTTGTTTGATTTGTCTAAATCTTCACTCGAAGAAATTCACAACGAAGAAAATGAAATCAAAAAACTAAACATACCACTTTTGAAAGTCGGCAACAAAGCAGATCAGGCCGAGGCAACGTTAATCAAAACATTGGAAACTGAAGGTTTCATTATAATTTCTGCTTCACAGAAAAAAAATATCCAGCAACTCAAAGATAAAATCCTCACACAATTTCAAATCAATGAGATAAAGCAAGGCGATGTACTTGTCACCAACCTTCGCCACTTCCAAAACCTGAAACAAACGGATGATTCATTGAGCCGCGTGCTTACGGGCATGGACTCGGGCATTACGGGCGACTTCCTCGCCATGGACATCCGGCAAGCGTTGCATTATCTTGGCGAAATCACCGGGCAAGTAACTACCGATGATCTCCTTGCAAATATCTTTTCGAAGTTTTGTATCGGAAAGTAACTTATCAAAACAAACATTTATACCAGTTTGTAAATGTCTGTTCTTTTGCTTAACTGCAACGTGGCATACGTATGTCGGAAACAATGAAAGGTAATATCTTTTGTTATTCCGGCAGCATCTATAAACT
>JAYVMP010000155.1:0-18788 GCA_043758895.1 Bacteroidota bacterium | reverse complement strand
CCGCAACTCTTTCGTTAAGGATTTTCCGATCAATGTATATGGGGTAAATTTAGGGCTGATCAGGCGCGAGCGTTTTCGGTATGGTGCCGGATATTATTGGATCAATCAGAATTTTAACAACAAACTTCTCGGTATTTATACCAAGGGAACTTTGGCCGGCCGGGTCATCACCACCGCAAGGGGCATTCCAATCCCGGTGGCTGCTTTGCAAAAGCTGGTCGCTGCCGGCAAACTCAGTCCGTCCAATTATGTGGCCGCTGCCCAACAAATCAATTTGTGGTTTGCTTCGTTTGGGTTCATGTACACCTTTTATGTGAGCCGGTTGATTGAGTTTGCCATTCCCATCGAAATCGGTTATGGCACTTTTCAAGAAAAACTTTACGACACCTCTGGAAATGATTTTAGTACTCTCGCCTCCAGTTTGAAACCTGGAATAACACAAGGTTATTTCATTCCGGGCCAAATTGGTTTTGATGTGCTGGTGAAGCCTCACCCTTGGCTTTTCTTTGAAGGTACAATTGGTTATCGCCAAACGTTGGCCCAGAATTACACCTCCAAGTTTCGTGCCACCAGCTTCGACAGCCAGTTCAATGGAGAGTACTACAATCTTGGTGTGAAAATCCAACTGGGCACAATCCTAAGTGATTGGAAACAGTGGAAGAAAATCAGGGTTGCAAAGAAAGGAGTTTTGACAATTAAATAAGTTCGCTTCTGGATGCCTGCGCAAGCTTAGTTTCAGGCAAGATAGTTTACCCAAACAAACTGTTTAACTCCAAATCTATTTTGCCTACAATGAAAGAAAAGTCTTCAATGTTTTTTATAAAATCAAGATGGTTCATGTCAATGGTTAGGATTTTGCCCTGGTATTCGCTGATCCATTTTTCGTAATGTTCGTTCAGCGTTTTTAGATATTCGAGCTTGATGTTGAATTCAAAATCACGGTTTCTCCGTTGGATCTGTTCCACCAGCCTAGGAATATCTGCTTTCAGGTAAATCAGCAGATCAGGGGGATGCACAAAGTTGATCATCGAATGAAAAATATCGAGATAGCTTTGGTAGTCACGGTCATTGATATGACCACTTTTGTGCAAATTCTTTGCAAAGATGTAGGCATCTTCGTAGATCGTGCGGTCTTGGATAATTGTTTTTTCGCTTTCGCGGATTGTCCGCACCTGTTGGAAGCGACTGTTGAGAAAATAGATCTGGAGGTGAAAGGCCCACCGCCCCATGTCTTCATAAAAATCGCGGAGGTAAGGGTTCGTATCAACAGATTCATAAAGTGGCGTCCAACCGTAATGCCTGGCCAGTTTTTCGGTTAAGGTTGTTTTTCCAGAACCAATGTTGCCGGATACCGCGATATGTTTAATGGGTTTCACAGATGCTTACTATTTCAGTTGGATATTTTTATTATCGGGCGGCCCCAGCCAACTTTGTTACTTAGTGCTTCAGACTTTGTTACTTCTGTTTCAGCCAATTTGGAACGCTAAACAAATTATCATTTTGGGTTGTGCTGAATTGTTCAAGTTGCAGTGAGCTTGGCACGGTGTGCTTCACAAACCATTCGGTTTTGTAAAGCATCAGTAGCAGGTAAAGGATCGGCAAGGCCGAAAAAATAAAAATAAGCTTAGGCGAATTTTTGGGATTGCGTTTGCTCAGCACCAAAAAGAGATAGGCCGCAATTAGAAAGATGACAATGGCAACGGTAAGGTACAATGGATCAATACTTGATAAATGTGTTTCGAAATGGGTGACCCCATCAATGCCGCCCTCAAGGGTGATCATGGCGTTTTTGTTTCCTTCAAAAATAATCTGTGCGGCAAAACCATCCTCCTTTTCGATGGCCTTGAAGTTGATATGCAGCGTGTTCTTCAGCGTATCTCGGGTCAATTCCATTCCCGATACAGCCCGTGATGTTTTTAATATTTTGAAATCAAGGATTTCAGCACGGTCGCTCAGCACAATTTTAAGTGGCGAGTAGATATTTTCGTGTTTGATGGTTTCCATCCCCTGGTTGAAAAAATAAAAATAAACAGAGGTCACATCTGCCCGAATGGTATCGCCATTTGATTTTAGCAACAGCAATGGAGCGTTGCCCGCATTTTTCTTGTCTAAGATAACCGTGCGTGTGGGGTCAAGATAAAAGGTAGGTTTCCTTTCGCGGTTGCCGATGTACAGGAAGTAATAGCCAAATACAATGGTGATGGCGACCGAGATGATCGAACTGATGATGATGTCCTTTGATCGCTGGAATGTGGGTTCCGCATTTTTTGTGGGCATAGTTGTAAAAATACAGATGTTAATTTAGAAGATAAATGCCTATTTTAATTTTTAATAGTTTATTGAAATGGTAAGGATAGATTTGATCGAAGCCTTTTGAAACCGCAGAGGGCGCGAAGGCACGCAAAGTAAAAAAAAGGGAATATCTCTCTGCGAACCTCCGCGCTCTCAGCGGTTATTGTAGTGGGTTTGTTTTTAGTCATGACGTAAGGTTATGTATTCAAACCTTACTATATTTTGCTCCCATTTGTGTTTCTTTTTTTAAGGCCTTTGCACTCTAAAGAATTGGCAGTTTAGGATAATTGTATGCCTATCTCAGCGCAACATCATTTAAGTTCGCCAAATGATATTTTAATCCTGCTAGTAACCCAAGCCTCGAAAATTGAAGGGTTTTCCAAATTCAAATTTGCAAGACGAAAGATCTAGCCCTAAATTGGATGGTTTAATTCAAAGGAAATTCAATGTCAACAGGAATCCGTCCCCTCATAAAAGAAACCGATGTTGTCCTCATGGGCGCTGGCATCATGAGCGCCACACTGGGAATTATGCTTAAAGAACTTAACCCCCATATCACCATCCAAATTTTTGAGCGATTGGATAAGGCCGGCATGGAAAGTTCGGATGCGTGGAACAACGCGGGCACAGGCCACTCTGCCTTCTGTGAATTGAACTATACGCCACAAATGCCCGATGGCTCCGTGGATATTTCCAAAGCCATCAAGATTGCGGAGTCCTTCGAGGCATCGAAGGAATTGTGGGCTTACTTAGTGAAAAAAAAATACTTGCCCAATCCTTCTGACTTCATTTCATCGGTTCCGCACATGAGCTTGGTATGGGGCGATGAAAACGTTGCGTTTTTAAATAAACGATACCAGGCCCTGCAAACCAGTCCGCTATTTAAAGACATGATTTACACCGAGGATCGTGACCGTATTTCACAATGGGCACCGATCGTGATGAAAGGACGAAATACAAACCAACCGGTAGCAGCTACGCGTATGGACATGGGCACGGATGTAAATTTCGGTAGCCTCACACGCAGCTTATTTTCTCAACTCAACAAACTGCCGGGTGTTACTCTTCATTACAATATGGAGGCATTGGACCTCGATCCGGATGGCAAGGGTGGCTGGGATGTTTTTGTGAAAAGCAAACTCACAGGGGAAAAGAAAAAAGTAAACACGAAATTTGTTTTTATAGGTGCAGGTGGAGCCACGTTGCACTTGTTGCAGCGCGCAGAAATCCACGAACGAAAAGGGTACGGAGGATTTCCGGTAAGCGGTTTATGGCTAAAATGTTTGAACGGAGATTTGATTGAGCAGCATCATGCTAAAGTATATGGCAAAGCAGCCGTAGGTTCACCGCCCATGTCGGTGCCGCACATCGACACACGGATCATTGATGGAAAAAAAGAATTGCTCTTTGGGCCGTTTGCCGGGTTCTCTACAAAATTTTTAAAAAACGGCTCACTGTTGGATTTGCCAGAATCGATTCATATCGACAATGCCATCCCCATGATCTTTGCCGGGCTTCACAATTTGCCGCTCACCAAATACCTGATCGAGCAGGTACGTCAAACTCCGGAGCAACGATTGGCTGCCCTTGAAGAATATGTGCCTTTAACCAAATTGGAAGACTGGGAATTGAAAGAAGCGGGGCAACGAGTGCAGGTGATCAAGAAGGACCAAAAGGAAGGAGGCATTCTGGAATTTGGAACCGAAGTAGTGGTTTCGGAAGATGGCACAGTTGCCGCTTTGCTCGGGGCATCGCCTGGGGCTTCCACTGCAGCAGCGGTGATGCTCGGCATCCTTTCCAAATGTTTTAAAAAGGAGAGCCAATCGGAACTGTGGCAGAGTAAACTGAAAGAAATGGTGCCCTCCTTGGGTCAATCACTATCGCAGAATGAGAAGCTACTCTTCGAAACCCGCCAACGGACAAGAGAGGCACTGGGATTAAATTGATCGCGCAATTATCCGGCAATTTAAAATAACCCAATCCTTATCCGTTGCTACTCGAAATTTTTGATACCCCTTGAAATATGACCGGTTCTTTAAGACCTTTTATATACTTTCCCATTTTCTTTTTAATGGTTTTTTCCTGTCAGCCACCCGAAGAAAAATGTGTGCTTTCATCCGAAATTAAAATCAATTTGAGCTACACACCGCTCGAAGATTCCATCCCGGCCATCCGCACCAAGCGGCAGTTAGTTAATTTATTCTCGCACCATGCCGCTGTGCGCGATATTTTTTTCAACCGAAAGAATTATCCCAATGATTCGGTATTTATTAATTATTACTTTAAACGATTCACCAACCCTGCCCTCGATACGGTGTTGATGGACGTAAAAAAAGTATTTGGCGATGGCCAAGCCCTAAAAGAAAAATTTACTCAAGCATTTTCCAACCTGAAATATTACTACCCGGGCTTTAAGCCACCCAGGGTTGAAACGGTGATCACCGGGCTGGAGGGCGACCTGTACTTGAGCGACACGTTGGTCATTGTGGGCCTCGATTATTTTCTCGGCAAGACCGGAAGGTACAAACCCGATATGCACCAATACATGCTTAGGCGATATGAAAAAGATTTCATTGTGCCTTCGGCTTTACTGCTTTATGGTATTGATGGTGAATTCAACAAGACGAATTTGGACGACCGCACAGTGCTGGCCGAAATGATCACCTACGGCAAGGCTTACTATTTTGCCAAGCGCGTGCTGCCCTGCATGCCGGACAGTATTTTCATTGGGTACACCACAAAAGAGATAGAAGGAGCAAAAGCGAACCAAGATGTTATCTGGAAAAACCTGGTGAAAGACGAAGCTCTTTTTTCCACGAGCCAAAAAATGAAGCAGCGCTATGTTGGTGAGCGACCAAAGACCTACGAAGTGGGCAACGAGTGCCCCGGCCGCATCGGCACATGGGTGGGCTGGCAAATAGTGAACAACTACATGAAACAAAACCCAACAACCTCGTTGCCTGAATTGATGAACATCACCGATGCACAAAAGATTTTCAACGGATCAAAATACCGTCCAGAAAGTAATTAGCCGGTGGTCGATTGCTCAAAGGGCAAATTTATCCTTGATTAAAATTAACCCGTTCATAGTGAAGAACTTTCCATTGGCCAATTGAAAATTATTTTCTACGTTCAAGGAAATTTCAAATATGAAGCCAATCGTTTTTACCAAGCTTTCGCTCATGATGTTGCTCCAGTACTTCATCTGGGGTGCGTGGTACGTAACGATGGGCACGTACATGTCCGTATTTTTGAAATCGAGCGGAGTACAAATCGGTGCGGCCTACAGTGCACTCGCCATTGCCACCATGATCTCGCCCTTTTTTATTGGCCTGGTGGCCGATCGCTATTTTGCCGCCCAGCGCATCATGGGCGTGCTGCACCTTTTAGGCGGGGTTCTGCTTTTCCTCGCCATGATGATTTCTGACAACACGTTTTTTTATTGGATCATCGTTCTTTATTCATTGCTCTACATGCCCACCATTGCATTAAGCAACAGCATTGCTTTTCAGCAGATGACGAATCCGGGCAAACAGTTCCCTTGGATCAGGGTGTTTGGAACGGTGGGCTGGATCATTGGCGGGTTGCTGATCGGTGCATTGGCCATTGAAAAAACGCCAGCTACATTTTATATGGCGGCCATCGCCTCGCTTGGTTTGGGGGTGATTTCTTTTGCCTTGCCCAATACACCTCCAAAAGGAAAATCTTCCGAAAGCGCAATTGGCTCAGAAGCCTTTGTGCTTTTCAAAGACAGGTCGTATTTGATTTTTTTTATAGCCGCCATTTTGGTTTGCATACCGCTTTCATTCTATTATGGGTTCGCAAATTTATTCCTCAATGAATTGGGCATGCAGCATGCGGCCAGCAAAATGATCCTGGGGCAAATTTCAGAGGCGGTATTTATTTTGGCCATTCCCCTTCTATTTAATCGCATCGGGGTAAAAAAGATTTTAATGCTCGGCATGCTCGCCTGGATACTCCGCTACCTTTGTTTTTCTTTTGGAAACATGCAGGCCAGCGCGTGGATGTTGTACGCAGGGATTATCCTTCATGGAGTCTGCTACGATTTCTTTTTTGTGACGGGCTACATGTACACCGAGAAGAAGGCGGGCGAAAAAATTAAAAATGCAGCGCAGGGGCTGTTCACCTTTGCCACCTATGGGTTGGGAATGTTTATTGGCACGTGGTTTTCGGGCTTCACCACCGATCACTATACGTTGGATGGAAAGCACCTATGGGCAAATATCTGGTTGGTGCCGGCCTACATTGCTGCTGCGGTGCTGGTGTATTTCATTTTGTTCTTCCATGAGAAAACGGAATTGGAAAAATAGAGAAATTTATTATTTGAAATGGATAACTTGCCATCGATGATTGTTGATCTGCGGAGCGATACGGTTACGAAACCGACAGCAGGAATGCTGGAAGCGATGATGAAAGCCAAAGTGGGCGATGATGTCTTTGGCGAAGACCCCACCATAAATTTGCTGGAAGAAAAATGCGCAACACTCTTAGGTATGGACGGGGCGGTGTTCTGTCCCTCCGGCACCATGACGAATCAAATCGGTATCAAAGTGCTTACGCAACCTTACGATGAGGTGATCTGCTACAAAGGCTCGCACATCTACAAATACGAGGGTGGTGGCCTTGCCGGGAATAGTAACGTGAGCGTGCGTCTGCTGCATGGTGAGAGAGGAAGGATTTCGGTAGAAGAAATTTCAGCGAACATCAACGATAGTAAAGATGCTCATCAAGCCATTACTTCGGTGGTCGCATTGGAAAATACGGTGGTGAGGGAAGCGGGCAGTTTTTATGCACTTGATCAAATTAAATCGATCAATCATTTTGCCCGATCCAGCAATTTGAAAATGCACCTGGATGGCGCCCGGCTTTTTAATGCGTTGGCCGAAACAGGAGGGAAAGCCAGCGACTTTGGAAAATATTTTGATACGATCTCCATTTGTCTCTCCAAAGGATTGGGCGCGCCCGTTGGCTCGGTGCTGCTTTACAAAAAAGAGCTTGAAGCCAAAGCCAGGCGAATGCGCAAAGTATTTGGCGGGGGAATGAGGCAAACCGGATTTTTGGCTGCTGCCGGAATTTATGCGCTCGACAACCATGTTCATCGCCTGAAGGAAGATCATGCGCGCGCCAGAAAATTGGGAAAGGTTTTGCTAAATTTAGCGTGGGTAAAATCGGTGATGCCGGTGGATACAAATATTGTAATCTTTGAAGTTGCTAATGGGCTTACTCCTGAAAAAGTAATGGCGAAACTCAACGAGCATCAAATCAAAGCCTTGGTGTTTAGTGCCACCGAAATCCGGTTTGTCACCCATCTCGATTTTACCGATGCCCTATTGGACAAATGCTTGGATCTTTTTTCAAAGGTTAGATTTTGAATCTTTTTTTAAAATCTCAAATCCATCAACGTGTTTCTAAATTACTCCACGCCACCCTTGGCCGAACGCATGCGGCCTACCACCCTTGATGACCTCATCGGGCAAGAGCATTTGATGGGGGCAAACGGAATCATCCGTAAAGCCGTGCAATCGGGAAACGTCCCTTCCATGATTTTGTGGGGGCCGCCCGGAGTTGGAAAAACCACCATCGCCAATATTATTGCCCATGAGGTAAAGCGACCGTTCCACACGATCAGTGCCGTGAGCGCAGGCGTAAAAGATGTTCGTGAAATCATTGAGAAAGCAAAATATACTTCGCGCGCGATTCTATTCATTGACGAAATACACCGGTTCAACAAATCACAACAAGATGCGTTGCTGGGTGCTGTCGAAAAGGGAACGATCACCTTGATCGGTGCCACCACCGAAAACCCATCTTTCGAGGTAAACTCAGCGTTGCTTTCACGTTGCCAGGTTTATACACTCAACACATTAACGGAAGGAAACTTGCTCAAGCTTGTCGATCTGGCGTTGAAAAAGGATGAAGAACTAAAGAAGAGGAAAATTATAGTAAAAGAACATCAGGCATTGCTGAATATCTCCGGAGGTGACGCACGAAAGCTCTTGAACCTCATCCAACTAATTAGCGAATCCATCGGGGGTAACATTGAAATTACGGATGAGATGGTAATCAACACCGCGCAAAAGCATATTGCCATTTATGATAAAAGTGGTGAACAACACTACGATATCATCTCAGCCTTTATAAAATCACTGCGCGGAAGCGATCCCAACGCGGCTGTTTATTATTTGGCCAGGATGATCGAAGGAGGGGAAGATGTAAAGTTTATTGCGCGAAGGATGCTTATTCTTGCCAGTGAAGATATCGGCAATGCAAACCCTACTGCGCTTGTGATGGCCAACGCAACCTTTCAAGCGGTCAATGTAATTGGTTACCCTGAAGCCCAACTCATTTTGTCGCAGTGTGCGATCTATTTGGCCTGCTCGCCCAAAAGTAATTCAGCCACAGTAGCGATTGGGGCAGCGATGAGTGCCGTGCGCGGGTCGGGCGACTTGCCGGTTCCTTTATCGGTTCGGAATGCACCGACCAAACTGATGAAAGAGATGGGCTATGGAAAAGATTACCAATATGCGCACAACTTTGAAAATAATTTTGTGGGCATGGAGTTTCTGCCCGATCCGATCAAAGGCACTAAATTTTTTGAGCCTGGAAAAAATCCCCGTGAGGAAGAGTTGAGAAATTATTTAAAGAAATTGTGGAAAGAGAAGTATGAGTATTAGAAAGTTGCTGGTTGCTCGTTACTGGTTTGGCTGAGCACCTGCAACGTTAGACATAGAACGTGGAACTTTTTGCGATCTTTAAAATATGCAGCGTTTAATCTTTGAATCGTCCCCCGCGTTTATTTTCCTCTGCGTTTTGCTGGGGTTGGGTTACGCCTACCTGCTTTACCGTGCCAAGCGCCAATGGGGCAGGCGGGCGAACCAATTGCTATTTGCGCTCCGGGCGGCCGTGGCTGCACTGCTCGCCTTTCTTTTGGTTGGGCCGATCTTAAAACTGACCACCACTATTTTTGAAAAACCCACGTTGGTTTTTTTGGTTGACAATTCCGCTTCGCTAAAAGAAAAGGTTGACTCATTAAAAACACAAAACGAATTGAAGGAGTCAACGCGGCAGCTCCAGCAGCAGGGTTATGAAGTGTTTTGGAGAAACCTGGCGGGGGAAGGAATCACAAAACTAAAATTTGAAAATAAATCATCTGACCTGAACGGAGCCTTGCGCGGAATAATCAATGAATATGAAGGGAAAAACCTGGCCGGGGTTATTTTGGTGAGCGATGGCATCTATAATTCCGGAGCATCGCCACTTTATACGCCATGGCACGTACCGGTCAGCACCCTCGCGATGGGCGACACCACTGAGCATGCCGATTTGATTTTGAAAAACATCGGCTACAATAAAGTGGCGTACCAAGGAAACCAATTCCCCATCCGGGCGGAGGTGGCCGTTCAACATTTGCCCGATCAGGAAATGACCGTTTCGATTTATAAAAATGGAACGCTCCTCAGTCAACAAAAGAAAAACACCGAGAAGAAACTGCTCCTCATTTTTGATTTTCTAGCGGAGGCCAAAGACAAGGGCATCCAGCGGTTGGAAGTGGTGGTTGCCCCGGTTGCCCGCGAGTCCAACCTAAAAAATAACCGCGCCAGTGTTTTTGTGGAAGTAGTGGAAGGACGCAAAAAGATTTTAGTCGTTGCACCAGCCCCTCACCCGGATATAAAAGCTCTCCGCTCGGTGGTCGAGAAAAACCCCAACTATGAATTTATCCTCCACATCCCCGGCATTTCTAAAACAGACCCAACCCTGTTGCAACCCGGCCAAGCCGAGCTAGTGATTTTTCATCAGCCCTTTGACCAGGAAATGAAAACGGCATCTTTATACCACCAACTCAGCAAGGGCAAATCTTCACTGCTTTTGCTCATCGGCAGCAAAACGAATCTGCGTTTGCTTCCCGCCAACGGAATCCCTTTGAATTTTGCAAATACAAACCAGAAAGATGAAGTCACAGCAATCGTAAACGCTGCCTTTCATGATTTCGGATTTTCTGAAAACAGCAATTCTGTTTTTGCACGTTATCCTCCTATTACAGTCCCTTTCGGAAAGTTTTCCTATCCGCCAAACGCGCAAGTAATGTTGAACCAACGGATTGGAAACGTGGCCACGGATCGGCCATTGCTTTTGGCATGGGAAGAAAACAACCACAAGGTGGCCGCCTTTGTTGGGGAGGGCCTGTGGCGGTGGCGGTTGGATGAATTTTCATCCACAGAAAAGACGGAGGTGTTTGACGAAGTATTTTCAAAATTGGTGCAATACCTCAGCACGCTGGATGACAAAAGAAAGTTCAGGTTTTTTCCTGTTCAAAATGAATTCAGCGATGATGTGCCGGTTGTTCTGGAAGGGCAGGTTTATAATGATTTGTTCGAAAAAATTTATGGGAATAAAATTGACCTGACGCTGCGCGATGAGAAAGGTAAAGCAACACAGTATAGTTATGTCCTGAGCCCGGGTGGCGAACAATACAAAATCGGTGGACTGCATGATGGAAGTTACGAATACACGGCCTCAACTATCGTTAACACAAAGAAGGAAAGTGTCTTTGGAAAATTCTTGGTGATTGCACAAAATATTGAACCGCAAAACCTGGTGGCCGATTTTAGTTTGTTGCGAAAATTATCTCAAGCGACTGGCGGAAAATTTTATCATGATAATGAATGGAGCAAATTAGTGACTGACTACAAAAAAACTGAACCCAAAGAACTGATTCATTCCGAGGAATCATTTAATCCGCTGATTCACTTAAAATGGTTCTTCTTTTTACTCCTGCTGCTGATTAGTGCAGAATGGTTTTTACGAAAGTATCTGGGGAGTTATTAATAGTTTAGTGAAATGGTAAGGATAGATTTGGTCGAAGCCTTTTGAAACCGCAGAGGGCGCGAAGGCACGCAAAGTAAAAAAAAGGATCTCTCTGCGAACGCGCCCTCTGCGGTTATTGTAGTGCGTTTGTTTTTAGTCATGACATAAGGTAATGTATTACTATATTTTGCTCCCATTAATATTGACTTTTTTGAGGCATTTTGAAATCGAACTCTAAATTTTATTTATTTTATCTGAATAATAGAAACATATAATTATATTTGCCGTATTAGAACTTGAAATTCCAAGTTGAGTTGCATTAATTTACTTCATTATGAAAGCAGCCCTAATAACATTGACTTTTGTTCTTGGTCTTATTCTAAGCAAAGGACAAACAAAGACAGATCAGTCTTCAACCGTGCCCATATGGACGGAAGCAGATCGAAAATACCTGTTGGATAATCTTATTCGCTCGAAGCAGGAAATAATAGAAGAAACAAAAAACCTCACCAAAGAACAATGGAATTTTAAAGAAAGTCCGGACCGGTGGAACATTAATCAGATCGTGGAACACATTTGTATTTACGAATTAATTCAGATGAATGAAATTTCAGTTGCCCTGCAAATGGGGCCAATGCCAGACTTTCCACAGCATCTTCCCGATAGTATTTTCATAAATAAGGATCCAAAAAGATTAAAAAAGAATATTACAACAGATTATACAAAGCCTTTCACGTATAGCGTTCCATTGGGAAATAATGAAGGAAAGAATAATCTCATTTGGCTCACCACCATGAGGAATGAATCAATTGAATATTTAAAAAAGACAAACGAAAATTTAAGAATATATTATATCTGTTTTAGCCCCACTATCCATCAAAGGTATATGATGTTTTTTCAACATACATTTCGTCATCTGGGACAGATAAGGGAAGTAAAAGCGCATCCAAATTATCCGAAATAAAATATTGTACAGAGAAAAAAATTGAAATTATAATATGAAAGGTTACATCGGAGAATTTGAGGAACTGGTTTTACTTACAGTAGCAAGCTTAGGCGAAAATGCCTACGGGGTAAGTATAAAAGAAGACATTGAGAAGAGGAGCAACCGGACCATTAGTATCGGTGCATTGCACTCCACTATCACAAGGCTTGAAGAAAAGAGTTATTTAAAATCCTGGTTGGGCGAGCCGACCCAAGAACGCGGTGGCAGGCGCAAACGGTATTTTGAAGTTACGCAACAAGGCAAAGTGGCACTCCATGAAATCAAACAACTGCGTGATGACCTTTGGAAACTCTCGAAAGCAAACTTGTCCTTGGCGAAATGAAATCCAAAGCTGAAGTCCGTCCACCCAAACTTGCCGATCAGCTCTTTGAGTGGTATTGCGAAAATGCATCCATTGAAGACCTTCATGGAGATGTGGGGGAATTATTTTATGCAGACTTGAAGGAGATGCCGGCATGGAAAGCAAAAGCAAAATATTGGCAACAAGTAATATCGCTGATGTTTTCGTATGCGGTTAAAAAGAGGAAAAAGAAATCGGCTTATCATCAATATTCAGCCACTTCAATCAACTTAGCTATGATCAGGAATTATTTAAAAATAGCTTTTCGCAATTTATTCAAGCAAAAAGCATATACACTTATAAATATCCTTGGCCTGGCCATCGGAATGACGAGCTGCATCCTGCTTGCTTTGTATATAAAAAGTGAACTCTCTTACGACAAATATTTTGTTGATGCCAATCGGATACACAAACTTATCCTTGAGCGAAAATATCCTGATCAAACTAAAATTCAGGCGGTAGTGCCGCATTCTTTTGCCAATGTGCTGGTCAAGGACTATCCTGAGGTAGAACGGGCGACTACCATTTGTGGTCCGTTCGATGACATGATCATTTCTTATAAAGGTTCTGACAAAATGAATCTTAAATTTCTTGAGAATGACGTGTATGCTGCCGACAGTAACTTTTTTAAAATATTTAGTTTCAAAATTCTGAAGGGGGATCGGAAGACCATGCTGCTGCACCCAAAAAGTATGGTGCTCACTGAAAGCACAGCGAAACGGCATTTTCATAATGAGGATGTACTCGGAAAGTTGATCCTTATGTCGGGCGATGTTTTTACGGTTACTGGAATTTGTGAAGACCCACCTGCAAATACTCATTTAAAATTTGGCTTATTAATTTCCATTCAAACTATTGAACGGTTCAATCTCGATAATTTTAACCGACCAGATATCTATTGTTACTTGAAATTGAATGAGGGCACAAATCCGGCATTGCTTGAATCAAAGTTTCCAAAAATGGTGGACTTGTATGCGGCAGCCGATTTTGAGAAAGTAAATAAAACGTCATGGGCAGATTACAAAAGAGCAGGAAATGGGTATCGTTACTTTCTGCGTCCGCTTACAAGTATTTATTTAGACCCCGACAACATTGGCGGAATGAAACCCAGCGGCAATATCATTTTGGTGAGGATACTAATAGCCATCTGCATTCTCATCTTCATTATTGCTTGCATTAATTTCATTAACCTTGCTACAGCTCGCTCTAATGAACGAGCCAGAGAAGTTGGGGTGAGAAAAGTACTTGGTTCATTTAAGAGGCAATTGATCTTTCAATTTTTGAGTGAATCTTTCATCGTCAGTTTTATAGGCGTGAGTTTAGCCGTACTGTTAATCGCCATTTCATTGCCGTATTTCAATCTTCTTACTGACAAAAATTTACAGATCGATTTTAGTTCACAAACATTTTTTGGGTTTGTTATTCTCACTATTGTCTTAGGTCTTTTTGCTGGGCTGTATCCATCTTTTGTATTGTCGACTTTCAAGCCCGTTAATGTTCTAAAGGGCAATTTCACTGCAACTTCAAAGGGCAAATGGATAAGGAACGGGTTGGTTATTTTTCAATTTTGGATTTCAATATCATTAGTAATTTGCACGTTGGTGATACAACAACAGACTAAATTTCTCAGTCAAAAGGATTTGGGTTATGATAAAGAAGAGTTGCTTGTAATCGAGGGCGACTTCCACATGAAACCTAACTTCACACGCTATTTGATTGGAGAAATTAAAAGGATGTCGCAAGTCGTGTCTGCTGCAGGAAGCTTATCGATGCCCTCAATGGATGGTATCTATCCTCAACAGTATCAGTCGGAAGGCTCTCAGGAAATAATATCCATGCACACCATGGAAATTGGAGACGGATTTGCGGAGACCATGGGCTTTACGTTGCTCGATGGCAAATTATTCTCACCAACTACAAGGGATTCACTTTCGATAATCTTAAATGAATCAGCTGTAAAAACATTTGGCCTCTCAAATCCCATTGGTAAAAAGATAACTTTTATTGAGCAAACATATGGATCTGGAGAGCGAACTACCTTTACCATTATTGGAGTCGTTAAGGACTTTCATTACAGAACACTGCATGAGACAATCAACCCATTGGTGATTCAGAGCAATGAAATAATATTCAGTCGGATGAGCTATGTGGTAGCGAGGCTTAAACCAGAAACCAATACAGAAGCCATTTCGCACATTGAATCCAAGTGGAAAGAATTAGCACCTGATATGCCTTTTCAATTTAGATTCGTTGACAATATTTTAGAAGCTCATTACCAAAAAGAAAAACGAATGAGCAAAATCTTCACGCTATTTTCCAGCCTTAGCATTTTCGTAGCCTCAATAGGATTGTTTGGTCTTTTTGCTTATACCGCCAGCCTGCGCACCAAAGAAATTGGCATTCGTAAAGTATTCGGTGCTGGGATACTGGACGTGTTCTCTCTTCTGACACGTGAATTTACAAAAACAATTTTAGTTTCATTTCTACTGGCAGCTCCGATTTCGTGGTATATAATGGAAAAATGGTGGCTGCAAGGCTTTGCATTTAGAATTCAAATTAGCATGTGGACGTTTCTACTCCCATTGGTTTTTATCTTGATCGTTGCTTTGCTCACTATTAGCACACAAACTATTCGTGCGGCAAAAGCTAACCCCGTTGACAGTTTGAAATTTGAGTGATGAAAGATTATCCTTCCATAAAACCTCCACGACTGGCCGATCGGCTCTTTGAATGGCATTGCGAAAATGCATCCATTGAAGACCTGCATGGCGATGTGGAGGAATTATTTTATGCAGACTTGAAGGAGATGCCGGCATGGAAAGCAAAAGCAAAATATTGGCAACAGATTATTTCGCTGATGCTCTCGTACTCCGTTAAAAGAAGAAGACAGAAGTCTTCATTTTCCACCTATTCAAACTCCTCAATCAATTATACCATGATCAGTCATTACGCAAAAATCACTTTTCGGCATTTGATGAAAGACAAAGTCTTTTCACTGATTAATGTTTTGGGATTGTCGGTAGGAATCGTTGCCTTCTTTTTGATCATTCAGTATGCCAGTTTTGAATTTAGCTTTGAGCAATTCCACGAAAATAAAAAAGAAATTTATCGAATCGCATATAAGCAGTTTAAAAACGGAGAAGTGAAAGCAACTTCGGCTATGAATTACGGAGGTTTCAGGGCTTTATTAAAAAATAATTTTCCGGAAGTAATCTCTACCACCGGCTTTTCGCCCATGCCCAACAATCTTGGTTTTTTGATAAAATACAACAACAAGATGTTTCTGGAACCGGGGAAATTTTTGAGGGCCGATTCCAATTTCTTTAGGGTATTTCCTTCTTTGCTGCTTCGCGGGAATAAAACTTCCGTATTGCATGATCCGCACAGCCTGATTATTTCTGAAAAGGTGGCGCGCAAAGTTTTTGGTGATGAAGATCCTATCGGTAAACAAATCAGCAAGGATCATATTGTCACCGGCATTTTAAAAGACATACCCGAAAACTCCCACCTTCATGCAGATTTCATTAATCGCACCGATAAAGAATGGGATAGCGAGGATGCCTACTGGAAAGGATCTCCGGGATTTTATACCTACGCCACCATAAGGCAGGGAACAGACATTCAAGTGTTGGAAAAGAAGTTGAACGGCATACTTAAGAAAGTTCATCCAGAACTCCAAGGCATCACTGCATCAATTCAACCTATTGCATCTATCCATTTGCAATCGCACTTGCAAAATGAATTGGAGGCCAATGGAAATCAGACTCTCGTGTACGTGCTGGTGATGATTGGGGTCATCATTCTCGTCATCGCTTGGATTAATTACGTGAACATGGAAACGGCCCGCTTCATCAGTAGGATACGTGAGGTGGGTGTAAGGCGGATCATCGGCTCGGGCAAAGGCGGGTTAGCGATGCAATATCTAATCGAATATTTCTATCTCAACGTGTTGGCTTTGGGATTTGCATGGCTTATGATCCAATTCGTACTTCCTCATTTTTCAAATCTAACAGGCACTCCGATTTCCAACATTCAATTAACCATTCCGGCAATCTGGATTGGTGCTTTGGCATTGTTTGCTTTTGGTTCTGTGATGACCGGGATTTATCCTCTATGGTTTTTATTAAAAATGAATCCAGTAGTTGCCCTGAAGAACAACATCGATGGATTTCAAAGGAAAGCAGGCACGAGGCGATCACTTATGTTTATTCAATTTGTTTCTTCGCTGGTATTGATCGGCTTTTTGTTCGTCATTAATCAACAAGTAGAGTTCATGCGAACAACGAACAAAAAAATAGATGTCGATCGAGTGATTTCAATAAGAAACCCTACTGCGTATGGCGACATGGGGTTCAAGGAACAATACCTTGAGTTTCAACAATTAGAAAACAGGTTGCTTCAAAACCCTGCGATAAAAATGGTGTCGGGCACTTCGGCCATCCCGGGCACGGAAGTTGGATTTACATTTATTAATTTTTTGAAACGAAGCCTAAGCGATCCCTACAGTGCCACCCGATATAAAATGATGTTTATTGATTTTAATTTCATTCCCCTTTATGGTTTGAAATTGAAATCAGGAAGGAATTTCAATTCATCCCTTGGAGAGGATACGGAGGTTGCGAAGAAGTTAATGAATGACGAAAAGCCACCCAAAGATTATTACTTGACGCTTATGCTAAACGAAAGCGCCATTCATGCGCTGGGTTTTCAATCTACGGAAGAGGCACTCAATCAAATCATCTACCTGCACTTATGGGCCGATGATTTCGAGAAGTATAAAATTGTTGGCATTGTAGAAGACTATCATCACGAGGCATTGAAAAAAGAAGTTAACCCGATCATTTTCACCTTAAACTATGATCATTTTCAACAAGCCTATTATTCTATCAAGCTCAATACGGGAGCAAACCCGCACGAAGCATTGACATATATTGAAAAAAGCTGGAAAGAGCTTTTCCCCACTAAGCCGTTTGATTATTTTTTTATGGATGAATATTATGATCAGCAGTTTAAGTCAGAGAAACATTTCGAAAGAATTTTCGGATCATTTGCCGCGGTGGGCGTCTTTCTTGCGTGCCTCGGCATTTTGGGCATCAGCTTGTTTGAGGCGAACGCCAGGCTTAAGGAAATAAGTATCCGTAAAGTATTGGGTGCTTCTGTACTTAATTTGGTTGCTTTGCTATCCAAAGACAACATTAAGATGATATTGCTGTCGTGTCTGCTCGCCATGCCAGCGATTTATTTTGTTTCCAGTAATTGGCTCTCTACCTATCCGGTAAGGATTAAGTTGTCTCCAATCGCTTTTATAATTCCTTTGGTGATATTATTGGTTGTTGTATTCTTCACATCCATCATCCAAACCTTGAAAGCATCCTTGACTAATCCGGTGGATCATTTAAGGAATGAATGAACAAGCAGATGATACGTGAAGAATTGCCATGGATTAATACCCCTTCGTAATTCCCTTCTCGGTAGCAGGCACTCCTTTTGTCATCCATTCGGGCATCGGTTTATCTTTTAAGTAATGATCAAAGAATTGCATCATGCGAATAGCGAAGTCAGTTTTGTCTTGTCGCTGGGTGAGGCCGTGGCCTTGCCCGTTGTAGTTGAGCAACCACACCGGTTTATTTAACCTCCGCAATGCCATATAATATTCAATCCCCTGGTACCACGGCACTGCTCCGTCACCATCATTGTGCATCATTAAGAGTGGTGTATTTATTTTATTGGCAAAGAAGATCGGTGAGTTTTCTATGAAGTTCATCGGCTTTTCCCACAGCGATCCACCAATCCGGGTTTGCGATTTTTCGTATTGAAACATTCGGCTCAAGCCGCTCTCCCAACGGATGCCCCCATACGCGCTGACCATGTTGGCCACCGGTGCACCTGCTTCGGCAGCCGCAAATAAATTTGTGCGGGTGATGAGGTAAGCTGTTTGATAGCCACCCCAACTGTGGCCTTGCACACCTATATGCTTTTCATCGACAAATCCTTTGGCCATCAGGCTGGTAACCCCAGGCATGATGCAGTTGTAAGCACTCTCTCCCGGTGATCCAATTTTATAAACAATATCGGGCACAAATACCAAATAGCCATTGCTCGTGTAAAGGGAATAATTGATGTACGAGCGAATTGGCGCTGGCACATAATGGTAGTTGATGTTATCGGAATTTTTTTCGTAGAAATAAACGAGCATCGGATATTTCCTTTTCGGATCAAACCCTTCCGGTTTGTAAAGTAAACCCTGGAGCGGAATGTTATCCAGCGAAACCCAGTTGACCATCTCCACATCTCCCCAAAAATAATTTTTCATTTGTGGGTTCG
>JAYVMP010000154.1:0-8781 GCA_043758895.1 Bacteroidota bacterium | reverse complement strand
AACCCAGATTACGCATTAGCGAATTGAAAGGGAAATGTGACTGAATTGGATTGATTCCACCTATCACTACGCATTAGAAAATCCTATTGCGTAATCTGGGATAAACCTTTTATCCGCTCGCACAAAAAAAATCCCGACTATGACGATCGGGATTTTGTTCCAAGAATTAAGCTTGATCAATTACCACCATTCTTTTGAGCGGCAACCTTATCCATTTCTTTGTTAAAGGTGTCTTTGAATTTTTGGTAATCATAGTCAACCTTCAATTTATCATCAGACGAAAGACGGGTATTGTATTGCTTCACCAGATCATCGGCAGAAAGCTCGATAGCAATATAGGTTTTATAATTGCCATCTCTGGTTTGAACCAATTTTTCGCAAATAGTACGGATTCCTTGCAAAGTTTGGTCAACTACCTCCCTATTCAAACTCTCAAACTTTTGGTCTAATTCTTCCTTTTTGTTCAACGATGTGGAATTGGTGTAGTTATCCGTAACAGTTTTCACCGTTGTCGAAATAGATTGGGCAAGTTCGTTGCGCGCATTGGTCAAAGCTATCTTTTTGGAAGTTACCTGGTCCATGCTTTGGCCAATCGAGTTAGCACGGAATACTTTATTGTCAGTGAAGAAACCTGGGCCAGAGCAAGGAACGGACACTTCCGTTTCGCCTGCAGGTGTCTTAGCTGTTTTGCTGCTTTTGCAGCCACCGGTTAAAGTAGCCGCAATGGCTACTGCGGCTATCGAATAAATCCTGATTTTTTTCATACTGATTGGGTTATTTAAAGTTTGATACAAGTTAAAACAAACAAGTTTAATGCCACATCGATTATTAGAAATTCAAAACATTGGATACCACTCGCTTCAATAGGTTTAATTCATTGCAATATCGCATTGAGCAGGTCAGGAAGAGTTTGGTTATCCAGGTTTTCCAAGAGTTTATTGTAAGCATCCTGGCTGCTCCGTTCGTAATCCAAACTAAATCCCTTCACCCGGTCCAACGTGGTAGCATAAATTTCAGTATTGTCTTTAACGGAAGAAACCCGGATAACGGATGTGGCATAGGTAATAAATATGCTTCCTGAAACAGCACCCTTCTCGGAGTTGGAGTTAACGTCAAGGGCCAACTCTGCTTTACTTTTATCGGTTGTAAATTCAAAGCCGGCATTTGAAAGGTAATTTTTGATTTTGTTGGACACTTGCTGATTGGGATTATTAATCCCTAATTGCTTTTCAACGGATGACAGGTAAACTAATGGCCGCTGCACATTCATTACTATTATGGCTTTAGGAACCACGATTTTCTGAGCCACCAACGAATAAATACTGGATGGATTATCTCCCGCAAATTTTAAAACATTGACTTTTACAGCCATTGTTTGCTCCAAATCACGGGAACTTATTTTGGTAAGTAAAATTTTTGCTAACCCGCTGTCATCGGTTTTATAATCAGGGAAAACATCTCCCGCTCCTTTCTCAAATGCAGCCACCAAGGGCAAACCGGTTATGGGTTTTTGCGATGACTTGTCCACCACCTTGGCTGTTACCGTTTGGCCACTTTGTG
Organism: Bacteroidota bacterium; assembly: GCA_043758895.1. Lineage (GTDB taxonomy): Bacteria > Bacteroidota > Bacteroidia > Cytophagales > Cyclobacteriaceae > ELB16-189. The sequence goes on along the minus strand of JAYVMP010000154.1, from coordinate 7,221 downwards.
CCACGATCCGGTTGATCATTATCTGTGTAGGATTGACCGTTAGCTGCATCTTATCCAAGAGCAGTTGCATATCGGAGATGATTTCATTGGTAAGCAAAATATCAGTTCCCTGAAATTGAATCCGCAGTGGCTCTGCCAAGTATTTTTCTATCGCCCTAAAACCTTGGTAATAAAATCCAAGGGCTGTTACCGGGTCGTTGCTTTTTTCAGCTTGGCGGGCTTTCGTGAAAAAATCCAATCCCAATGCTACCGCATCACTTTTTTGTTGCTCTTTAATATCATGGTACCGCTGCTTGGACAACCGGTAATAAACCCAATAATTTCGGTCATCCTGCCAAACATCAACTTGTTCAAAATCCTGGATATCGTCCGTTGCCGTAGTTTTGATCATCTGCTGATATTTCTCTGAAAAACCCTTGCCGTCATCCAATTGGTTGAGCACGGAAGTTGACGATACATTTACTTTTATTTCAGAGACAAGGTCTTCGAGTGCGCTTTTCTTGGCTTCCTGGATGTAGTTGTTTTGTCCGTCTTTAGTGGCATGGCCAATCCCATTATAATACAAACCGTCATCGGGTTTTGCGCTGAGCCAAGCAGGTTGAGGGTTCTCGTTCTTTTTACCTCTCTTCTTGGACGATTTTGTTTGCGTAGCGGCAGGCGAGCAACTTACAAGAACAACAAAAGCGAAAATGAAAATTCTTTTCAAGGGGCTGCTTAATATACTTAATTTCAAAGGTAGCTATAACTGTGCTAAGTAAACATTTCTAGTAAGCGAAAAAAAATCAAAAAAAGTATCAAAAAAGAGCCGCGCTTCTTAAAGGCGGCCCGACTAATTTTCCATTAAAGGGAACTTTTATTTCAATTTTTTCACTACAGCCTGAAAAGCCTCTGGATGATTGGCTGCCAGATCGGCCAGTGCCTTTCTGTTCAATTCAATTCCTGCCGTTTTTATTTTTCCCATGAATACAGAGTACGACATTCCATGTGGACGAACTCCTGCATTGATGCGGGCAATCCAGAGCGAGCGAAAATCACGCTTCTTGGCTTTGCGATCACGGTAGGCATAAGTCAAACCTTTTTCTACCGCGTTTTTAGCTACTGTCCAAACATTTTTCTTGCGGCCAAAATAACCTTTGGCCATTTCGAGCACCTTCTTGCGCCTGGCGCGCGATGCTACATTGTTTACTGAACGAGGCATAATAAATTTACATTTTTGATCAGTGGCGTCTTTCTATTACAAAGCGCTTAGTGCCTAAAGACCGGGGTTGAACATAAAACCACTTGCCAACCGGCAAGCTTATACTAAATAAGGCAACATCAGTTTGATGTTGCTCTCATCCGCTTTCTTTACAGTCACTTTATGGCCAAGCCTCCTTTTTTGCTTGGTTGTTTTCTTGGTCAAGATATGGTTCTTGAATGCTCTTTTGCGCTTGATCTTACCGCTGCCGGTAACTTTAAAACGTTTCTTCGCTCCTGACTTGGTCTTTAACTTGGGCATGATCTCTAAATATTAATTCTAAATTTAATTCTATTTCTTTCCCTTGGAAGCGAGCATGAGGTACATTCGCTTACCTTCCAACTGGGGCATCTGCTCCACTTTGCAAAACTCTTCCAGCGATTGGGCAAATTTTAGTAACAAAATTTCGCCACGTTCCTTGTAAACGATCGACCTTCCCGCAAAATGGACGTAGGCCTTAACCTTCGACCCCTCTTTCAAAAAATTTTCGGCATGCTTTACCTTAAAATTAAAATCATGGTCATCCGTGTTGGGACCAAATCGAATTTCCTTCAAAACGGATTTTTGCGCGTTAGCCTTGATTTCCTTCTGTTTCTTCTTTTGCTCGTATTTAAACTTCGAGTAGTCAACTACTTTACAAACTGGCGGCTCGGCTTTTGGGGATATCTCCACCAAATCCAAGCTTTGGGCTTGCGCAATCTTCAGGGCTTCAGCGATAGGATATACATCCACTTTGATGTTCTCCCCCACTACCCGCACCCGGGGTGCAGTGATTCTTTCATTAACGCGATAAGGTTCCTCTACTACACGCGGCCGGAAACCCCTGTTGTAGGGCCGGCTGTTACTTTGTCCTAATGCCACTCGTTGGGTTTAAATTCTTACTTTTTTAAAAAAATAGCCTGACTATCTATCAGACAGGAGTGCAAATATCGGGATATTTTCGATTTTTCAAAATTGGTTTAACCCGGCAAACTGAAATCGGTTTTGAACTGGCTTACAAAGTCGGGCAAGTTCATCGTGCCTTTGTCGCCTTCTCCGTGCTTACGCACCGATACCTTGTTTTCGGCTACTTCCTTTTCCCCCACAATTAACATGAAGGGAACCTTTTTAACTTCGGCATCACGGATTTTCCTTCCAATCTTCTCGTCCCGGTCGTCCAAAAATCCGCGGATATCAATTTCCTTGAGCTGATCTACCACCGTTTTCGCGTAGTCATTAAATTTCTCTGATATAGGCAATACGGCAAACTGCTCGGGTGCGAGCCACAAAGGGAAATTGCCAGCACAGTGCTCGATTAATACAGCCACAAACCGCTCCAACGAACCAAATGGCGCTCGGTGGATCATGACTGGCCGGTGCTTCTGATTGTCTGCACCAACGTATTCCAGTTCGAAACGCTGAGGCAACTGGTAATCCACCTGAATGGTGCCGAGCTGCCAACTTCTGCCCAATGCATCGCGAACCATAAAGTCAAGCTTGGGGCCATAAAATGCCGCTTCGCCTTTTACCGCCACGGTTTTGAGCCCTCGCTCATCCGCAGCCTCTTGGATTTCGCGCTCCGCCCTATCCCACAATTCATCTTCGCCAATGTATTTCTGTTTATTTTCAGGATCACGTAAGGAAACCTGGGCAGTATAATTATCAAACTTTAACGCTTTGAAAATCATAAAAACCAGATCAATCACTTTAATAAATTCTTCCTTCACCTGATCGGGGCGGCAAAAAATATGGGCATCATCCTGTGTAAAGCCCCGCACACGGGTGAGCCCATGCAACTCACCACTTTGCTCATAGCGATAAACAGTTCCAAATTCTGCGTAGCGGATGGGAAGATCTTTATACGAGCGGGGCTTTACTTTATAAATCTCACAGTGGTGCGGACAGTTCATCGGCTTGAGCAAAAATTCCTCATTCTCATCGGGAGTATGGATAGGTTGAAAAGAGTCCTTACCGTACTTTTCATAATGGCCGGAAGTAACATACAGTTGCTTAGTGCCAATGTGAGGCGTAACAACGGGATCGTAGCCCGCCTTGACCTGTGCCCTTCGCATGAATTGCTCAAGCCGCTCGCGCAAGATCGTCCCTTTAGGCAACCATAGGGGAAGCCCCTGACCCACTTTCTCGGAGAAGGCAAATAGCTCTAATTCCTTTCCTAACTTCCGATGATCTCGCTTTTTCGCTTCTTCCAATAAAAACAGGTATTCTTCGAGTTCCTTTTGTTTCGGAAATGTGATGCCATAAATGCGTTTGAGCATCTTGTTTTTCTCATCACCACGCCAGTAAGCCCCCGCCACACTTAGAAGTTTAATGGCTTTGATTGATCCTGTGGACGGGACATGTGGCCCGCGACAGAGGTCAACAAAATTACCTTGTTGATAAAATGTGATGGTTCCTTCTTGAAGGCCCGCAATCAATTCCAATTTATAGGGATCACCCTTTTTTGTGAAATAATCGGTGGCCTCCTTTTTTGAAACATCGCTTCGCACAAAAACATTGTTGAGTTTGGCAAGCTCCAGCATTTTTTTCTCCACGGCAACCAGCTCCTCATCGCCAAAAGGTGTATCTCCCAAATCAACATCATAATAAAACCCGTTTTCAATGGGGGGGCCAATGCCAAACTTCACCCCAGGATAAAGGATTTCTAAAGCCTCTGCCAACAAATGTGCCGATGAGTGCCAGAAAGCATACTTGCCGCCCTTGTCATTCCAGGTGAATATCCTGATGGATGAATCTTTGGTAATTGGCCTGCTCAAATCCCATATCTCGCCATTCACCTCAATGGCCAGAGCATTGCGGGCCAAGCCTTCACTAATGCTTTGTGCTATCTCAATGCCCTTAATTCCTCCCTGAAATTCCTTTATCGAGCCATCAGGTAGTGTAATGTTTACCTTCATTTTGTCATTTATGGTATGCAAATGTAGAGTTTATCAATATTCCTTACGGTTAAAAATTCAGCAGTTGCTGTTTCTGTTAAGGGCTAAATCGTCATTATTTAATTGGAAATGCATTATTCTGAATCTAACGAGCTTAATGCCTAACTAACCATAGAACCTGGTGCCACACCCTCAGAAGGCTGCAACAATCGAAGTGCTCCGTCCTTATCGGCTGCCATCAAAATCATTCCTTGTGATTCCACGCCCATAATTTTTCGTGGAGCAAGGTTCACTAACATGGTCACTTGCTTATTCAACACTTCTTCGGGCGAAAAATATTCGGCAATGCCGCTCATCACCGTGCGCACATCCATGCCAGTATCAACTTGCAGTTTCAAAAGTTTCTTTGATTTTTCCACGCGCTCCACTTTCACTATTTTTCCTATGCGTATGTCCATTTTTGAAAAATCATCGAACGAAACTTTTGGTTTGGCCGGCTCCACCGGCAGAACGGCAAGTTCCACCGCATTCCTTTTATCGTTTAATTTTTTGATTTGACTGGCGATTGCTTCATCTTCAATTTTCTCAAAAAGCAATTTCGGTTCGCCTAAGGTGTGTCCTTCTTTCAACAAGGAACTGCCTCCGGCTTCGTACCAAGTGAAGCTGCTCAGGTTCAGCATATCCTTCAGCTTTCGCGAGGTGAACGGCAAAAAGGGTTCAACCACAATGGCGAGGTTCGCAGAGAGCTGCAAGGCAAGATTCAGTATCGTGCCAACCCGTGGCAAATCCGTCTTTGCCAATTTCCAAGGCTCAGTTTCCGCTAAATATTTATTACCCAACCGTGCCAAATCCATGACTAATGCAGTTGCCTCACGAAAGCGATAATTTTCAATGGAAGCTGCAATCCTTGCAGGAAATTCTTTCAGGCCAGAAATTGCTTTCTTATCAACCTCCATCCATGGGCCTGCGTTGGGAATTTTATTTTCAAAATACTTTTGTGTTAGCACCAAAGCACGATTGACGAAGTTTCCAAGGATGGCCACCAATTCATTGTTGTTCTTTGCTTGAAAATCCTTCCAGGTAAACTCGCTGTCTTTGGTCTCCGGCAAATTGGTAAGCAAGGCATAACGAAGCACATCGGGCTTGTCGGGGAAATCCTCCAGGTACTCGTGCATCTCGATCGACCAGCCCCGGCTAGTACTCATCTTGTCGCCCTCCAGATTCATAAACTCATTGGCTGGAACATTGTCTGGCAAAATGAATTCGCCCGAAGCATGGAGCATGATCGGGAAAATGATGCAGTGGAACACAATATTGTCTTTACCAATGAAATGTACCAGCTTGGTTTCTTCATCCTGCCAATATTTCTTCCAGTCACCTTCTGCTACTTTCCCAAAATCCCGCTGCGGAGTGGCAAACTTTTTCGTCCCTTCGGCCATCTCCTGAAACAAAGCCCGCGTGGCCGAAATGTAGCCAATGGGCGCATCGAACCAAACGTAGAGCACTTTTCCCTCTGCATCAGGAAGCGGCACCTTAATGCCCCAGTCCAAATCGCGAGTCATGGCACGTGATTGCAACCCGGCATCGATCCAGGATTTGCATTGGCCATAAACGTTAACTTTCCAATCTTCTTTATGCGAATCCAAAATCCAATGCTTCAACCAAGGCTCATAATCCTGAAGGGGAAGATACCAATGTTTCGTTGGCCTAAGCGCTGGCGGTTTTCCCGATAGGGTAGATCGAGGATCAATCAGTTCGCGCGGGCTTAATGTAGAGCCGCACTTCTCGCATTGGTCTCCGTAGGCATTGGTGTGGCCGCACCGAGGGCAAGTTCCGATAATATAACGATCTGCCAGAAAAACTTTAGCTTCTTCATCAAAATATTGTTCAGCGACCTCTTCATTGAGCAGGCCTTTGTTGAACAACGTCAAAAAAAGCTCTTGTGAAGTTTGGTGATGGATGGGTTCGCTCGTGCGGTGATAAATGTCAAACGACATCCCGAGTTTATAAAAGCAATCGCGAATCTGTGCATCATACTTATCGATGATGGCCCGCGAAGTGGTCTTTTCTTTTAATGCCTGGTTGGGAATAGCCGTGCCATGTTCATCGCTGCCGCTAACAAAGACTACGTCCTTACCGCTCAGCCGAAGGTACCGGACATAAACGTCTGCCGGGATGTATGCACCCGCCAAATGGCCAATGTGCTTGGGGCCGTTGGCATAAGGCAACGCGGCCGATACCGTATATCGTTTGTAATTTTTACTCATGAAATCACCTTGCACTTGTTCACCCAAAGGTATGATAATCGGTATGATAATCGGTATGATAATCAGCATGGAGATTCCATGTGGCAACTAAAAAACAATTGTAATCACATAAAACCAAAAATGAATGCAAAGAATGGCGAATTAAAATCAGATAACTGTGGAAGAAGGCTTTGCGTTCGGATCGGGCTGGTTCTTGATCAGCTCAACTAAATTTTGCGCTGTGATCATCCGGTTATTAATTACTAAGTTGAGGTCGGCCGGGAACACCACCTCAAACAATGAACCTTTGCCGTCAGAGCGAACGAGTTGTATTTCACCACCAATTTTTTCGGTAGCCAATTTTGAAAGATAGAGGCCAAGACCACCGATCTCAGACCGCTCGGAGGCGCGCATGAACATTTGGAAAACTTCTTTCCCTTCTTTTGATTCAATGCCGATGCCATTGTCCTCCACGGTAACCCTAATGTTTTCCTTTTCCTTGCTGATGCACACTTTTCCAAAAGGATCAAAGCGATCTGAATTATTGTAAAATTTAATGGTATTGTCGATCAGGTTTTCCAAAACAATTCTCACTAAGGCAAGATCCGATATCACCGAGCAGCCCGGTCCGATCTCGTAGGTAAGCGAAAACCGGGGAGGTATCCCCTTCTTTCTCTCAAAGGCAAATAGCTCATCCAATACCTCTTTACAATCAATGGAGGCGGGCGCCAAGACGGTGCCATTAATATGGTTAACGATCATCAAACGGGTAAGTATCGTGTTCATCCGGTCGGCCGTGGCATCCATCTTCTGCAGGTAGGTGAGGGTCAAATCATCCTTGATGTCCATCAAGGAGATAATGCAC
>JAYVMP010000153.1:0-7184 GCA_043758895.1 Bacteroidota bacterium | reverse complement strand
ATCGATGATTTAATTTATAGAGTGGCCTTACTCGAAAAAATCAAAAATGGCCTGACGCTTTAGAATCAAACTTTTACAATTTTAGATGCGTCTGCCCTGGCGGGTAAAGAAGTCGGGCTACCTAAATAATCTGCGAAGTAGTATCTTTACCGCATGAGTTTGAGGCAACAAAAATATGGTCGATTAATCCAGAAAGAGCTGAGCGATATTTTCCTTCGCGATAAGCGGGGCATCATTGGCAATGCGTTCATCACCATTGCCGAAGTGCAGATGAGCCCCGACCTAAGCCTGGCCAAAGTGTATATCAGCATGAGCCTGGCCAAAGACAAAAAATTAGTGTTGGCTCAAATCAGCGAACATAAAAGTGAAATTCGCAAGGCACTGGGCGACCGCATCCGCAACCAAGCGCGCATTGTGCCCGATCTTTTATTCTATATTGATGAGGTGCAAGAAAACGCGCAGCGAATGGAAGACCTGATCAAAAGCCTCAACATCCCTAAAGAAGGTAAGTAACCAATTTTTCCCTGCATGAACCTCCCCCTCTTCATTGCCAGGCGATATTTTTTTTCGAAAAGGAAAAAAAATTTTATCAATATCATTTCTATCCTGTCGATGGTGGGCATTGCTTTTTCTACGGCAGCTTTGGTTATCGTGCTTTCAGTTTTTAACGGGTTGGAAGGCTTGCTGCGCTCGTTATACACTTCTTTTGATCCTGAAATAAAAATTGAAGCAGCGAGGGCAAAATCATTTGCGCTTGACTCCTTGTTGATGGCGAAAGTCAAATCCATAGAAAATGTGGAAATCGTTACCGAAGTAATTGAGGATTATGCCTACTTGCGCTATCGCGATGCAGAGATGACCGCAACGATGAAGGGCGTAAGCGACAACTTCATTGATCAACATCGATTGGACAATCACCTCGTGGAAGGAAAGATAAAGTTGCACGATTCACAGGGTGTCTATGCGTTGATCGGGCGGGGCATACAATATGCGCTCTCCATTTCACTGAAGGAATCCACCCACCCTTTACAAGTTTTTTATATCAAAAATGTAAAGTCCGCACAGCTTGATCCAGCTAAACTGTATAGTTTAAAAAGTGCGCAGCCGGGTGCGGTTTTTTCCATCGAAAAAAACATTGACGAAAACTATATCATCCTGCCGCTTGATTTTGTGAAAGACCTGATAAACTATGGCGATAAAAGAACTTCACTTGAAGTGAAGGTTGCCCCTGAAGCTGATCTCAGAAAGGTGCAGGCATCCATTCAAAAAAAATTGGGAAACAATTTTGCGGTTTTAACTAACGATGAGCTGCACAAAGACCTTTTTCGGTTAGTTAAAATTGAAAAACTATTCACTTTTATTGCCCTGACATTATTGATTGTGGTGGCTTCCATCAATATTTTCTTTTCGCTGATGATGCTCGCCATCGACAAAAAGAAAGACATCTCGATACTTTCCGCAGTGGGTGCAACAGCTTCGCTCATCAAAAATATTTTTCTTACCGAAGGGGCTTTGATTGCTTTTACGGGAGCCATGCTTGGATTATTTTTGGGCGGCATCATTTGCTGGGCGCAAGACCAATTTGGCTTGGTGGGCATGGGCATGGAAAACGCGATCGTCTCAGCCTATCCTGTGGAAATGAGAGCCATGGATTTTATTTCTGTGTCTGCGGTGATCATCACGATAACGTTTCTGATTTCATTTTACCCGGCAAGGTTGGCCGCACGGTCTTATTCTACGGAACAGCTTTAACTCCAATAATTGCAGCAAATGATTCCTAATTAGCGGAATTCCTGTAATTTTAGATTCCTTTTCGAAACTAATTCAAAAAATAAACGTCTCATCACATTAAATCAAACTAACCAACTTATGAAACTTAAAAACTTACTCCTTTTAGTTGCCTTGATCGCCAGTGGCTTTGCCCAGGCACAAACGGTAGATGAAATCCTTGCCAAATATTTTGAGAATACAGGTGGACTTGAAAAATGGAAAGCGGTTCAAGGTGTGAAGATGACCGCTAAAGTAAACCAGCAAGGCATGGAAATCCCATTGGTAATATATCAACTAAAGGATGGACGTCAGATGACATCAATTACTTTTCAAGGCAAAGAAATAAAGCAAGGCGTATATGATGGGTCTTCCTTGTGGTCGCATAATTTCATGAACATGAAAGCTGAAAAAAGTGATGCGGAGGCAACGGAAAATTTTAAGCTGGAGATCGGAGAGTTCCCTGATCCTTTCTTGACGTACAAAGAGAGAGGGCTCAAGGCTGAACTCCTTGGAAAAGAAAAAGTGGAGGGCACCGAAACTTTTAAAATTAAATTGACGAAGAAACCAATCAAATTGGATGGGAAGGATGCTGATAATATTGTCTTTTATTATTTTGATGCGGAAAATTTTGTTCCCTTAATGTCAGAAACTGAGATTAAAGCTGGTCCACAAAAAGGGAAAGTTGGTCAAAACAAAATGAGCGACTACCAGGAAGTGGACGGATTAATGTTTCCCTTCGCAATGGCCCAAGGCGTGAAGGGTGAACAAAATGGCCCTCCCGTTACGGTCTCAAAAATTGAGTTGAATCCAAAAGTTGACGCTAAGGATTTCGCTTTCCCAGAGGAAAAGAAATAATTTTGATTCGTCCATTTTAAATACTTCAATTTCAATTGAAGTATTTTTTTTCACCTTAAAAAAAATGTAAATGAAAAAAATCCATTCCATTACCATGGTGTTGCTCCTTTTTCAAGCAACCTCATCCTTTGGGCAAGATGCCATTGCAAAGGGAAAAGAATTGTTTGGCGATCTGAAAGCCCGCCACATCGGGCCCGCGTTGATGAGCGGTCGTATTACTGATCTGGAACTTCATCCCACCAATGATCGGGTGATTTATGCTGGCACCGCGGGCGGAGGTGTGTGGAAAAGCAACAATGGCGGAGCCACCTTCAATCCCATTTTTGATGACTACTGCCAGTCAATTGGTGCGGTGGAAATCGATCCATCCAATCCCGACAATGTAGTTTGGGTGGGTACAGGTGAGACGTGGACGCGAAACAGTGTCTCTGTTGGAGATGGCTTATACAAAACCGTGGATGGTGGATCGAACTGGGTAAAAATGGGCTTCGAAAAATCCGAGCGCATCGCGGGCGTTCAAGTCAACCCAAAAAACCCGGACGAAGTTTATGTAGCTGTGCTCGGCCCACTGTGGAACGATAGTGAAGAGCGAGGCCTTTACAAAACCACGGACGGTGGTAAAACCTGGAACAAAATTTTGTACGTGGATAAAACCACAGGCTGTAGCGACTTGACCCTAGACCCCAAAGACCCCAACATTGTTTATGCTACCTTTTGGGAATTTAGGAGGCAACCGTGGGCATTCAGTTCGGGTGGTGCCAACAGTGCATTATATAAATCAACGGATGCCGGAAAAACGTTTAGCAAAATCCACAACGGATTCCCGAAAGGAAAATTAGGCAGGCTCGCAATTGCCGTTGCGCCCTCTAACTCAACAATTCTTTACACCGTCATCGAGTCGGAGCAAGATAAAGACAAAGGCTTGTATCGCAGCGATGATGCCGGAGCAAGCTGGAAACAACTGAACAATGATTTCGGAATTGTGGTGCGTCCATTTTATTTTTCGCGGATAGAAGTGGATCCCAGAAACCCAGATGTGGTAGTGAAGGCTGGGTTGTTGGGTTCGATCTCCCGCGATGGCGGAAAAACGTTTAAGAACCTCGGCCCCAACCACTCCGATGTGCACGATGTGGTTTTTGATATTCATAATTCCGACCGGATGTATGCCGCTACCGATGGCGGCATCTACCGCTCCTGGGATGGAGGCACTACGCTGGAGATTGTTGAGAACATGCCCGTGTGTCAGTTCTATCACGTGAGCGTGGACAACGAAGAACCTTACAATGTGTATGGTGGCTTGCAAGACAATGGCTGTTGGTTTGGCCCTTCGCAATCACCCGGTGGCGTGGAGGCGCGCGACTGGAGGCGCATTGGAGTAGGTGATGGATACCGTGTGTATCCGCACCCAACAAAAAAACTGATTTATTCCGAAATGCAAGGAGCGGAAAATGTGTGGCGCTACGATCCCGCTAAGGATCAGGCGAAAACGGTCCAACCGTTGGCGGGTGCAGGGGAAACAGACGCTAAACACAAGCTTCGCTTCAACTGGAATGCCGCGATGGCGATCAGTGCTTCAAAACCCGATCGCTTTTATATGGGCAGCCAGTTTGTTCACCGCTCGGAAGACATGGGCGAAACGTGGACAAAAATTTCTCCCGATCTGACCACCAACGACCCCACAAAACAGAACCAAGAAAACTCGGGTGGCCTTTCAAGAGATAATTCAGGTGCGGAAAATCACTGCACGGTTTTCACGATTGCCGAATCGCCCTTGGATGAAAATATTATTTGGGCCGGTACGGACGATGGGAATTTGCAATTGACCAAAGATGGCGGCAAAACGTGGACCAACTTGATTGCCAATGTTCCAGACCTTCCCAAAGGCACGATGACCTATCACATTGAAGCAAGTGTCTTTAATAAGGGAAATGCCTATGCGGTTTTCACCGGCTACCAAACCGGAGATAAAAATACCTACGTTTATAAAACTACCGACTTTGGTACTACCTGGAAATCTATTGTAACTCCGGAGATCTATGGTTTTGCGAGAAACATTCAAGAAGATTATGTCAATGAAAACCTGCTTTTCCTCGGTACTGAATTTGGTCTTTACATTACGCTGAATGGGGGCAAGAGCTGGTACAAGTTCACCAACAACATGCCTGCTGCCAATGTTCACTTTATCGAATTGCACAAGAAAACCAATGACTTGGTGATTGCTACACATGGCCGTGGCATCATCATCATTGACGACATCAGTCCGCTCAGGCAGTTGACCGAAGAAAACATGAACAAAGACTTATATTTCTTCACCACCGCCCCAACAAAAATTTCAGAGACCAATGGCTTTGGTGGAGCCAGTACCGAAACACAATTTGTAGGAGAGAACCCGACCAAAGCCGCTCGGATAATTTATTATTTGAAAAAGAGGAACACGCTGGGCAAAATGTCTTTGGAGATTCAGGATTCCAACGGAAATAAAATCACTGAGATCGGCCCGGGAAAATCGAAAGGGATCAACGTGGTAGAGTGGAACTACAATACAAAGCCTCCTAAAATTGCTACGGCCAAAACTTTTGCCTTTGGCGGATTCACTTCTCCCCGGGTGCCAGCGGGCACTTACAAGGCTGTCATCCAAAAAGGAAAAGATACCTACTCAAACGATATTGTAATTCAATACGATCCGAAGTCGGATATTCCTTTAGCCGATCGCCAACTGCAGGAAGAGACCACAAAAAAACTTTACAACATGTCACAAGAGCTGGCCTACATGGTTTATGAATTAGATGAAACGGTGAAGGCCGCTGAAAATGTGAAAGGGAAAAGTGCCGCTGCTGCCAAAGCGGTTACACCGCTAATCACAGACATGGGCAAACTGAAAGAAACCTTGGTGGTGACAAAGGGCGACAACTATGTTGGAGCAGCAGAGCCTCAGCTTCGCGAAAAGATGGTAGATCTTTACAGCAAAATAGCCGACAGTTATTATAAGCCGAATGCCGCGGAGATGGGAAATTTAGAAGCCATCGAAACACGGTTTACTACGGCTAAGGCTGAGTTCAAAAAAATTAAAGACAAGAACTTGAAGAAGCTTACTTCGCAGCTATCAGAAAACAAATTCGGGCAATTGCCAATCAAATCGTTTGATGAATTTATAAAGCAACCGTAGGAAAAAGTAGGCAGTCGCCAGCAGGCAACGAGGCACGGAAATAAATTTCTGTGCCTCGTTTTTTTTATTTTGGAAAACAATTGACCAATTGCTCACTGGCTATTGTTAATAGCTTTTGTTAATTGTTAATTTTAGTCTGACAATCTACCTCTGCCCCTCGGCCATCTTCTCAGCCGTCTCGGCAATTTTTAATTGGTTGATAAATTCATCTACCTCCCCATTCATTACAGCAGGTAAGTTGTGCTGGGTGTAGCCAATGCGGTGATCCGTCACACGACTCTGTGGGTAATTGTAAGTCCTGATTTTTTCTGAGCGATCGCCACTGCGCACTTGGCTCTTGCGTGATGCGCCAACTGCAGCGTTCTTTTTTTCTACTTCCAACTCATACAATTTGGCGCGCAGCATCACCATTGCCCGTGCTCGGTTTCCGTGCTGCGAGCGCTCCACTTGACACGTGATCACGATGCCCGTAGGCTTGTGCGTCATCTGCACTTTCGTTTCCACTTTGTTCACGTTCTGCCCACCCGCACCGCCCGAGCGTGAGGTGATCACTTCAATATCCGCGGGGTTGATTTCTACATCCACCTCTTCGGCCTCGGGCAACACCACAATCGAGGCCGCAGAAGTGTGCACACGCCCTTGCGTTTCCGTCTCTGGCACACGCTGCACTCGGTGTACGCCCGACTCATATTTAAAAATTCCATATGCGCCTTCACCTTCGATGCTGCTGATCACCTCTTTGTAGCCACCTGCAGTTCCTTCCGTGATATCCAGCACGGTCATTTTCAATCCACGCCTATCACAAAAGCGCTGGTACATTCGCCAAAGGTCGCCCGCAAAAATTGCCGCTTCATCACCTCCAGTGCCTGCCCTGATTTCCAAGATGCAATTCTTGTAATCGTTGGGGTCCTTTGGCATCAGCAATTCCTTGATTTCTTCTTCCAAGCCATCGCGTTTGGGCTCCAGCTCATCTATTTCCATTTTGGCAAGCTCGCGCAGTTCTATATCCTTTTCTTTTTGCAAAACTTCTTTGGCATGCTTGATCCCATCCAACGCAGTTTGATAATGATTGTATTTGATCACCACTTTCTCGAGATCGCGGTATTCCTTGCTCAGTTGTTGAAACCGCTTTTGGTCTTTTACCGTCTCCGGTTGACTTAGCAATTGGCCAACTTCTTCAAAGCGGTTCTTAATTTCTATCAGTTTATCGATCATAATTTTTAAAACGAGGGTGCAAGTTAAATAGGTCTGCTGAAAAAGCATCTCTTTTGTTGGAAACCGCATTATTGGTTATTAAGGGCGTCCATAAAAACCTTTGCTTTGACTGCCTCAGCCCTTATCCCTTCTCCAAAAGAAGGGTTAGCGGAGTTTTAGAGATGCCCATAATTGTACA